>PWIZ01000277.1 GCA_003560175.1 Halomonas sp.
CAAAATCAAAAACAAAATGAAAACAAGAAAAAGGATGACGATAACAAAAGCAAAAAATAAAAGTAAAGGAGGGTATACATGACGACAGAAGTAAAAAAGATACCAAAAAAGGCTATGGTGTTTGCTGATCTCACAGACATTGCTTTGTCTGAAGATGATGACAAAAAAATCAGAATGGAGGCGTATAGCGGAAAAATTATTGAGGATCATTTTTGGTGGGGGAATCTTGTTCTGGACGTTGAAGGAATCCAGTTGGCAAAAACAAGGATTCCTATTTTGGAACAACACGATCTTGAAAGAAAAATAGGAGTTTCAAATTCTGCCCCTGATAGATCAAACAACTCTTTATTGTTTGATAATATTAAACTCCTGAGTAATTCTTTTGCTCAGGAATTCAAACAGAACCTCGATGATGGTTTTCCTTATCAGGCTTCTGTTCGTGTGCGTCCCATTCACATTGAAGAATTGGAGAAGGGTGCTCAGGCTGAGGTCAATGGTTTTACTTTCAAGGGGCCAGGAACTATCTTTAGGAAGAGCGTTCTTAAAGAAGCCTCTGTATGTGTGTTTGGATACGACTCAAGAACCAGTGTATCTGCTTTTGCAGATGATCAAGAAGAAGAGGTTTCATTATCTATTGATAAGAAATATCTTGACAAAGACTCTTCTCTAAACAAGAATGATAATAATTCTGTGGCAGACAATTCTGATACTACATTATCAGAAAAAGAAAAAGAAAATGATGAAGGAAAAAACAACAAAAACAATAAAACAGATGGAGGAAAGATTATGAATTTGGAAGAACTCAAGGACAAGAATCCTGAGCTTTATGCCTCGGTAACGAAGCATATTGAGACAGAGCTTGCCAAAAAGGACGCTGAGATCGAGAAAAAGAACAACGAAATCACCCAACTTCAGGAGAGCAAGAAGGAAGCAGATACTCGTCTTTCTGTTCTTGAAAAAAATGAAGCTATCAGGACGGAAAAAGAACTCCGGGCTTCTGCTGAGTATCTGAAAAACACTGCTCTGTCCGAAAGCACTGTTCCTGCCAATATGTACGACAAAGTAAAGCAACAGGTCAATCATACGTCTTTTGTCGATGACAAGGGCGTTTTTGATGCTGAAGCGTTCAAGACTGCTTTTGCTGAGGAAGTCAAGGATTGGGAAGCTCGTCTGTCCGAGTCTTTTTCTCAGAAAACCAAAATTAAGGGAATGACCACCCCTACCAAGGGTTCTGGTGAGGATGAGTCTTTCTCTGATGACAATATTGTAGAGCGTATGCTCGGTTATGTTGGTCACAAAGAGGCTTCTGCCAATTAATAACAAAACAAATATATAGGAGGATATTATGCCTGTAGGTATCAACAAAACAAACGCCGGTATTGGGGGGCAGATCCCGCAACATAACCTCACCGGCTATACGCAGCTTCGTGAAAAGAGACTCTACAAGAGTCTTCGGGATGTGGCTCTTCTTACTGACATGAACATGCGAGGTGGTTTTGGTCAGTTGGAAAGAGGCACTGTGCTTGCAGAGGATTCAAATACAGGGTTCATGGTTCCGTATGTGGCGGATGATCCCACAGATACCGCTTCTCCGGGAGCAGTTTTTCTTGTTGCTAACGGAGCAAATGCTTCTGATGAACTCCGTATTTCTTTGGAAGAGTCGTACAAGTTTGCGGCAGGGGATGATATTGCCATTAATTCTGGTGGAGCAGCAATGCTTGCCAGAACTATTGATGACATTGATCGTACCGGCCAAGTAGCAATTATTACTCTTACTGTTGCTTTGAACGATGATTATACCACTGCGGACAACGCTTATATTTTTCTCCAGTGCGGTGCTGTTGGTGAAGACTACTCAGAAGCAGTATGCATTCTCGACAGTGACATTTATACTGGAGTGGATGAAGGTTCTGGTGGTGCTCTTGCTCCTGTTCTTTTGTCCAATGCGGTCATTTATCAGGATGCAGTGATTGGAATGGACGCAGGTGCTCAGACTGATCTTGGTAATGTGTCTGAATTCGGAACAATCTACTATGTGCTTCGATAATAACAAAACAAAAGGAATAGGAGGAATATATTATGTCTAAAGGCGTACCACGGATTCTTCAACTGGAAACTCTGAACAAGGTCATTTCCAAAATGCCTCGTCCGAGTAACCTTTTTTTCACAAATATGTTTCGGAATGTTCCGTATGATTCGGACACTATCCGATGGGTTCTTGAGTATGGAACGGCAGGCATGACCCCATTTGTTGCTCCGGGTGCTCCTTCTCCGGCAGTTGGTGATGAGGGTATGTGGAGTGAGGGGAGTGCGGTCGCTGCGTACTGGAAAGAAAAAACCTTTCTTGATGAAGTTCTTTTGAACAATCTTCGGGAACCTCTTACTGCTTCTTCGTATTACACGGCAGAACGGCAGATTGCTCGTAAGCAGATGAGACTCCGTAATCGGTGTGATCGTAGAAAAGAGTGGATGATGGCAAAGTCTTTGTTTGATGGGCAGATGACTTATCGGCGTCAAGGTGGTCTCACCTTTACTGTCAATTATGGAATTCCCGCAAACAACGTACAGACTCTTGTCGGTGATGATCGGTGGGACATTGCTGGTGGTCCGGGTGCTACGGCTACTCCGATTCGTGATATCTTTGATCTCAAAAAAGATTTTGTGGATCAGACAGGAGCACAGCCCACAGGAGCTATCGTCAACAGCGAACTCCTTACCATTCTGATGTTCAACCAGCAGTTCCAGACTCTTCTTGCCAAATCCAACTTTGGTGATGGAGATCTGTTTTCTC
>PWIZ01000328.1 GCA_003560175.1 Halomonas sp.
CCCTCACTCCTCGTCACTGATCGAAGGCCGTGGCGTGTTCGTCCCAGTAGCCGCCCAGATCGCGCTCCTCGGTCAGGTCGTAGAGGCGGTAGCGGCGTTCCAGGGTCGCGCCTCCATCGCGGGTGAGGGGGCGCCAGGCCACCTCGGCGCGGTTGCGGCTGGAGCGAGTGAACATGGCATCGAAGGGCACCGACAGGTAGAGCCCCTTGTCGAAGCCGCCCTCGCCGAAATCGTCACCGGCGTCGGTCCAGGTGCCCCAGGCGCCGACCCGCGCCCCCGAGACGAACTCGCGGGAGAGGTCCAGGGTGGTGCCATAGTCGCCGGCCAGGTAGCGGCCCACGCTGAGCTTGGCCAGCACCTCCTCGATGCCCGTCTCCAGATAGGCGGTGAGGTGGCCGGTCCAGGTGTCGTAGTCGCGCAGCTCGAAGCGCTGCTCGAAGTCGCGCTGGCGCACCCAGTTGGCGTCCAGGCCCAGGGCCAGCGGGCTGTTGAAGGGGCGATAGAGCAGCTCACCGCCGGTGCCGGCGTACATCATCTCCAGCAGGCCGGCGTAGCCCATGGCGTACCAGTTCTCGCCCAGCTGCCCGGTACGGGTGTACTGGAGCGATTCGATGCCAAGGCTTGATTCGGCCAGGTAGTCGCCAATAAAGGTACGCACCCGCGGCAGGTCGGAATCGGCGAGGTACTCGTAGTTGTCGAGGTTGTCGAGGGCCGTCCAGGCCAGCTGCCCGGAGAGCCAGCCGTTGCGGTCGGTGCGGTACTCCGCCTCGAGCACGGCCATCAACCGATAGAGATAGCCATCCGGTCCGCCGAAGTTCTGGTCCAGCCGCGGCCCCAGGCTCCATTCGAAGCGCTGCGGCGCGGTTTCGTGCAGCCGCTCGGCACGCTCGTCCTCGCGCAGCTGGGCATGAGCGTAGATCCCGTAAAGGTGCTCCGCCTCACGATCCACCGAGCCCGCCGCTGCCACCAGCGCCGGGCGGCTGTGCACGGCCTCGCGCAGTGCCAGGCCGCGATTCTCCCAGCGGAAGCGAAAGCGTTCCACATCGTCATCGGCCTGGGCGTTGAGGATCCGCCCGGCGCGCACCTCGCTGTGCATCAGCGAGGGGTAGGTGACCGGCTCGCCGGTGACGGTGATGTCGCGCCCCTGGCGGGTGATCCGCGACACCGCGATGCCGGCGTTCTGCTCCAGCTCCCGGCTCACTGCCGCCCAGCTCTCCCGGGGCGGGGCGTCCATGGCGGCCGGCGGCGGGTTGCGCTTGACCTGGCTCAGCCCGGCCAGGTCGACGTTCCAGGTCAGCCCCGCCATGGCGGTGTTGCCCCGCTGCCAGCCGGCATTCAGCTCGAGGCTGTCGGTTAGCGCCAGACGCGCGCCAAGGTTCAGGCGGCTGTCCCGGTCCTGGGCGTTATCCTGTGGCTCGTTGGCGTAGTCGTTGCCTTCCAGCTCCAGCTGCAGCACCAGCGGTTCCCAGGGGGTCTGCCACTCCACGCCGCCAAACAGCGCCATGGGCCCGCGGAACAAAGCGTCCAGGGCGAACTCGCCGCCCTGGTCGCCGCCGGCGCGGCGCGGGCGCTCGTCGAGGCGGTCGTCTAGCCAGCCGAAGGGCGAGTCAACATCGCCCTGATTGCCCAGGTAGCCCCAGCCCAGCCCCAGGGTGAGGTCCAGGCTGTACCAGCGCTTGCTGGCGGCCAGGTACTCGGCGCCGAACAGGGTGGTGCCGCCCACGTCGCGAAAGCCCAGGGCGAGCTGGGGCCGGTAGCGGGTCTCCTGAAGCAGGCGCAGCTTCATGTCGAAGCCCTTGTCGAGGTTGGCGCGCCCGTCGCCCGCCGCCCTGAACTCTCGGTTCTCGATCTCCACGTAGCGAAAGCCGCCTTCGAACCAGGCGGTGGGCTGGAAGAAGACGTTGTAGCGGCGGTAGGGCTGGGTGCGGCTCCAGCTCGCGCTCATGGTGCCCTCCGGCGCCATCCGCGCCGTGGGCGTCTGCATCAGCCCCACGCCGCCGAAATCGCTCTGGCCGGCGCCGAGCCGGCCGGCCAGGCCGTCGGCCAGGGCGGGGGACGCCGCCAGGCACGAGGCGCAGGAGACGAGGAGCCAGGCTCCCCTCCGGCGACGGTGGAAGCGTTGGCTCATCATTGCGTGACCTCTTGTACGTCACAGGCTTCGCCCGGCAGTCGGGTCGCCAGGTAGGCCGGCAGCCGCTCGTTGACGATGGCGATCTCCTGGCGCACGGAAGCGGGCAGGGCGGCCGAGCGCCCACCGCCCTCGGGGAGCATCAGCACCACCCGGCTGCCCGGGCTCAGCGGTGTGGCCTGGTGGTTCCAGGCGGCGATCCCGCGTGGCACCTGCTTGCCGTTCGGGGCGATGATCACCGCCTGCTCGGCGGCGTGGTAGGCGTCGGTGGGCAGGGCGCTCAGCGCCTGGTCCAGCGTCATGCCGGAGCGCCAGTCGAGGCGCGATACCCCACCGAGATGCCAGAGCTCAATCCAGCTCGGCGCCTCGCAGTAGCCCCAGTGCTGCAGCTGCGACAGCGCCGGGTCTTGGCGCAGGTTGGCGCCCAGCCAGGGCAAGTCGTGGCGCCCGGGGGTGCGTCCGGGCAAGGCGGGCACGCGTTGAAGCTCGCTTTGCCAGGCATCGAGCCCCGCCGCCAGCGCGGCGTTGTCAGCGACTCGCGCGCCCATCACCAGGCCGTCCAGCTCGTTGATCAGCCGGGTACGCTGTGCCTCCAGCGGCCCGGCGGTGGTGTGGCGCAGGGCGAAGGCGTGGCTCCAGGGCACGCGCACCTGGCC
>PWIZ01000422.1 GCA_003560175.1 Halomonas sp.
CGCGATGCCCAAGGGCGAAACCCTGGCGCTGCGCTTGCTCCAGCGCCCTTGGGTAGATATCGCTCGACAGCCAGCCCCGGCTTGCCCGAAAGCACGGCATCGCCCGATGAATCGGGCTCCTACGGTGCCACGACATCGTAACACCGTATAACACTCTCCCCGGCGGGATGCCGGGGAGCTTTGAGAAAAGAGAGAACGAGATGAGCCAGCAGCACCAGGACCTGATCGACCGTGACCGCAAGGTGACCTTTCACGCCTCGAGTCATCTGCGTGACTTCGCCCAAGGCGATGCGCCCGGTCGCGTGATTACCGGCGGCAAGGGCATTCATATCCGCGACAAGGATGGCCGCGAGTTCATCGATGCCTTCGCCGGCCTCTACTGCGTCAACATCGGCTATGGCCGCACCGAGGTGGCCGAAGCGATCTACCAGCAGGCCCTGGAGCTCTCCTACTATCACACCTACGTGGGCCACTCCAACGAGCCGCAGATCGCGCTTTCCGAGAAGATCATCGCGCTCGCCGGCCCCGGCATGTCCAAGGTCTACTACGGCATGTCCGGCTCCGACGCGAACGAGACCCAGCTCAAGATCGTGCGCTACTACAACAACGTGCTGGGTCGCCCCCGGAAGAAAAAGGTCATCTCTCGCCTGCGCGGCTACCACGGCTCGGGTCTGGCCACCGGCTCGCTGACCGGCCTCAAGGCGTTCCACGATCAGTTTGACCTGCCCATGGCCGGCATTCTGCACACCGAGGCGCCCTACTACTACCACCGCGCCGCCGAGCAGGAGGGGATGACCGAGCGGGAGTTCTCCGCCCATTGCGCCCGCAAGCTTGAGGAGATGATCCTGGCCGAGGGGCCGGAGACCGTGGCCGCCTTCATCGGCGAGCCGGTGCTCGGTACCGGCGGCATCGTGCCGCCGCCGGAGGGCTACTGGGAAGCGATCCAGGCGGTGCTGGCCAGATACGATGTGCTGCTGATCGCCGACGAGGTGGTGTGCGGCTTCGGGCGCATCGGCGCCGATTTCGGCAGCCACTTCTACGGCATCAAGCCCGACCTGATCACCGTCGCCAAGGGGCTGACCAGCGCCTACCAGCCGCTCTCCGGCGTCATCGTCGGCGACCGCGTCTGGCAGGTGCTCGAGCAGGGCACCGGCCAGTACGGCCCCATCGGTCACGGCTGGACCTACTCCGGCCACGCCCTGGGCTGTGCCGCGGCGCTGGCCAACCTGGCGATCATCGAGCGCGAGGGCTTGACCCAGAACGCCCGTGACACCGGCGGCTACCTGCAGCAGGCCATGGCCACCGCCTTCGGCGACCACCCCATCGTAGGCAACGTGCGCGGTGTGGGCATGCTGGCGGCCTTGGAGTTTTCCGTGAACCCCGAGCAGCGAGCGCACTTTGACCCGGCCCTCAAGGTCGGCCCGCGCATCGCCGCCGCGGCGCTGGATGACAACCTGATCGTCCGCGCCATGCCCCAGGGCGACATCCTCGGCTTCGCGCCGCCGCTGATCGCGACCCGTGACGAGATCGACGAGATCGTCGCCCGCACCCGCCGGGCGGTGGACCGGGTCACCGACGAGTTGGTGCGCGAGGGCGCCGTCCAGGCCGTTCGCGCCTGATGCCGTAAGGCCGCAAGCAACGGCAGCCATCGACACGAGCGCCGCGGGGGAGACCCCGCGGCGTCTTGCCGTGGGGGCCTTGCAGGCCCCATGCTGAGGCACACCACTCACCACTCACCACTCACCACTCACCACTCACCACTCACCACTCTCACCACTCTCACCACTCTCACCACTCTCACCACTCTCACCACTCTCACCACCCAAGGAGCAGCGCAGATGGCAACGGTACTGGCCTTCGATGTCTACGGCACCCTGATCGATACCCACGGCGTGGTGACCGAGCTGGAGATACGGCTCGGCGCCAGCGGCAAGGGAGAGCTGGCGGCGGAGTTCTCGCGGCGCTGGCGCGACAAGCAGCTGGAGTACAGTTTCCGGCGCGGCCTGATGGGCGCCTATGTGCCCTTCGGTCAGTGTACCCGGGAGGCATTGGAGTTCACCGATCGCGCCCTCCAGACGCGCCTGGCCGACGTCGACAAGGAGCACCTGATGGCGGTCTACGCCCGGCTCCCGGCTTTTGCCGAGGCCGCCGGCGCCCTCGAGCGTCTGGTCCAGGCCGGGATGCGCTGTGTGGCCTTCTCTAACGGCACCCGGGAGGCAGTGGAGGAGCTGCTCGAGCAGGCTGGCCTCCGCGGGCACTTCGACGAGGTGGTTAGCGTCGACGAGATCAAGCGTTTCAAGCCCGACCCCGCGGTCTATGCGCACCTGCGCAACCGTCTCGAAGTGGTCCCGGGGGATACCTGGCTGATCTCCAGCAACCCCTTCGACGTGATCGGCGCGCGCCATGCCGGCCTGCACGCCGCCTGGGTGCGCCGCAGCCTGGATGCGCCCTTCGACCCTTGGGGCGTCGAGCCGGACATGACCGTCACCGACCTCGACGCCCTGGTCGAGCGGTTGAGTTAGTGCCGGGGGCCTGTACGACAGGTCCGGAAGCACAGGCGAGACGCAAGCGCCCCCGCGGCTATCATGCCGCGGGGGCGCTTGCGTTCAGGGGGGAGCGGGGCGGCGTCAGTCGACCAGTTCACCCACGATGACGATGCCGCGCTCGGCGAGCTGGATGGGTCGTTCGTCGTCACGGGTCCAGGCGGCCATGGAACCGTCGTACATGGTGGTGTTCTCCATGCCGCCGATCTCGCTAAGCTGGAACCAGCCGCTGGCGGCC
>PWIZ01000266.1 GCA_003560175.1 Halomonas sp.
AAAGACAGAGCCGGAAAGACAGGGCCTGAAACGACAGAACCCGCGCCAGGGCGCGGGTTCTGTGTATCGGGGCGTTGCCGCCCGGAGCATCAGGCCTGGGCAGTCCAGGACTGACACCACCCCTTGGGCTCGACGCTGTTCTGGGGGAACAGCTGACAGCCTTCGCGGTCGGCCACCCAGAACATGCAGTTGTCGCAGACTTCACCTTCCTCATAGGCCGGGTGATCGGCGGCGTCCTCGGCCACTTCGACGTAGTTTAGAGCCTGAGCCTGATCTGCGCTCGGGTCGAGGCGCGGCAGGGTATCGGCGAAGGCGGTCTTGGAGAGAATGCCAGCGCCCAGCGGCAGGGCGGCGAGGCCCAGCAGACTGTTACGCATGAAGTCGCGACGGCTATGGTTGGCCATGGGATCTCCTTTTCGTCACGGTTGCAGGAATGATTCCTGTTCTTTTTCACTATCTTATGGGTGGTAAGCCACCTCTTGCTCCGACAGGGGCTGCCCGGCAGAGTTCGCTGATCTATATTAGTGGAGTGCCTAAAGGTATGCGAACACGCATGCTCTGCATGCGGCAATCTGCCGCGCCAGGTGGTCCGAGCCGAGGAGACCCGATGATCTTCACCCGTTTTGACTCTCCGTTGGGAGAAATCCTGCTGTGCGCCGACGACCATGGGCTGAGTCGCCTGGTGCTGGACGCCGGGGCACAGCCTGACCCGGAGGAGAGGCGCCGCGATGACGAGGCCCTGGCGGAAGCCCGCGACCAGCTACTGGCCTACTTGGCTGGCCGGCGGCGCAGCTTCAGCCTGCCGCTGGCACCCGGCGGCAGCGATTTTCAGCGCCAGGTCTGGGCCGCCCTGGTACGCATTCCCTGGGGGGAAACCCGCACCTACGGGGAGCTGGCGCGCCGGCTGGGTCGCGAGGGTGCCGCTCGCGCCGTTGGCTCCGCCAATGGCGCCAACCCGCTGCCGCTGTTGATTCCCTGCCACCGGGTGGTGGCCGCTGGTGGCTTGGGTGGCTATAGCGGCGGATTGGCGCTCAAGCGCCAGCTTCTCGAGCTGGAAGGTAGTCTGCCCGTCTGAGCCACGATTCTGCCGCGCTGCCGGCACTGGTATACTCGTCCCATCGTCGGTCGCCATCGGCCGGATATCCACCGAGCCCCCAGGGGCTCGCAGCAGGGAGAGTGCCCGATGCAGAATGCCGTGATCCTGATCAATGCCGAGAAGGGCCAGGTCAAGGCGGTGGCCGAGCGCTTGGCCGACGTGGAGGGAATCAGCGAGGTCTATTCCACCTGCGGACGCTATGACCTGGTGGCCATCGCCCGTACCCGCGATTTCGAGAGCCTGGCAGAGCTGGTCACCGAGCGTCTCAATGCCGTGGAGGGGATCCGCGAGACCGAGACCCTCAATGCCATGCAGGTACACTCGCGCCACGACCTGGAGACGATGTTCTCGCTGGGCTGGTAGCACCATGGCTGGGCGCCCGCGGCGCCCGGTCGGCGTCTCACTGCACTGTTCCCCCACACCTCGCTGGAAGCCATTTCAAGGATGAGTCGTCGTCGCTCCCCCGTCACGCGCTGGCGCCGCCAGGCGCGTCGCTTCGGTATTACTCTGCTCTTCGTGCTGGTCACCTCCGGTCTCTGGTACGGCCAGGAGCGCCAGGTTCGCGACCAGCTGGTGTGGATGGGCGTGCCCGAGTGGCAAAGCCTGACGCCCACCAGCCTCCATCGGGTGCTGCGAAACGAGGGTTTTCTGGTGGGCTGGTCCGACGTGCGGGTCAATCCGCTGTGGGTCAGCTATCAACTGCAGGCAGTGGAGGAACCCAGTGCCGGTCCGCGGCCTGGCTTTCGCAAGGACTGGCGAACCCTGTGGCCTGTCGGCACCGACCACTACGCCGGCAGCGGATATGACCGTGGCCACATGGCGCCCAACTACGCCATTGCGACGGTGCACGGGCGGGAGGCGCAGCTCGATACCTTCTATATGAGTAACATGTCGCCCCAGCGACCGAACCTCAATCGGCGACTGTGGCAGCGCCTCGAGGCGGTGGTGATCGACCGCTTCGTACCGCGGTTCGGGGAGGTGCAGGTAATCACCGGTCCGGTCTTCCCCGAGCGCTTTTTCGACAACGTCTTCAATCGTGTGGGTCTGGTAGAGGTTCCCGAGGCCTTTTACAAAATTATTGCCGTGCCGGGGGACGAGCCTCGAGTGCTGGCCTTTATCATGCCTCAGGAGGTGCGCGGCGATGAGCCACTGGACGCCTATCTGGTCAGCGTCGACGAGATCGAGGCGCGTACCGGGCTTAACTTCTTCCCGCGCCTGCCCGAGGAGGTGGCCGAGGCCCTGGAGGGAGAGGTGGTGACGCAAGGCTGGGCCCTGGAGGAGGTGGCGCGTTTGCCGGGGCGTTTCTGAGAGGGGCGAGCAGGCACAAAAAAACCGCGATCGATGTCGCAGTTCTCTGTGATATTAGTTCTGTGATGTTCTTGCGGTGGTGCACTTGTCTGGTTCGGTCGGCACGATGCGTTGGTAAGAGTGGTGCCCAGGAGAGGACTTGAACCTCCACATCCTTACGGATACTAGCACCTGAAGCTAGCGCGTCTACCAATTCCGCCACCTGGGCGCATCATGCATTATCTCGTCGTGTTCGCGGCTACCCTGTGGGGTCTGGTGCCCAGGAGAGGACTTGAACCTCCACATCCTTACGGATACTAGCACCTGAAGCTAGCGCGTCTACCAATTCCGCCACCTGGGCGAACACGATCGATCCAGACTGATAAAGAGCAG
>PWIZ01000229.1 GCA_003560175.1 Halomonas sp.
CTGCCCCTGCCCCTCTGGGTGGGTGGCGGTATCAGCGCCACTTTCTGTCTTCATGATCGATCCTCGAGACGTCATCGCCTACTCGCGGTTCTTCATGTTCGGCCCTTGGTGCCGCGGTAAACCGGCACTTACTATGGCCTCTGCTGACGTCTGGTGGCCCATCCCGTCGCCTCTCGACGCCGGTAGCACCGTGGCAGACCACCAGACCTCCCAGGGTAAGACGCGCGACCTTCCCACTTATGCCTGTCGGATATACGTCATGGCGTTCCGTGCAAGTACCGGGCTTTGATGAATTTAGCCACCTCACCCCGCCATGCCGCCTCGTATCCGCTTCCTGTTCGTCAGGCCAGCGTTTTGCCTCGGGCTGCCTTCAGATTCCCCCTCGCGAGAGACACCCTTGCCGTCGGCTAGCACTTCCCCTTGCCGGGCGTGCAGGGGACTTTCACCCCCAAGTCATCTCGAGGCACCACCCTCGGGAACAGCGCCAGTCAGGCGCTGCGCGCCATGCCTGGCGCACTAAAAAAACGGCGGCCACAGGGGCCGCCGCTCTGTTTCAGAGACGCCGTCGAGCTCAGAACAGCATCGCCGCCGCCCAGCCGAAGGCGATCAGCGGGATGTTGTAATGCAGGAAGGTGGGCACCACGCTGTCCCAGATATGATCATGCTGGCGGTCGACGTTGAGCCCCGAGGTCGGGCCGAGGGTCGAGTCCGAGGCCGGCGAGCCGGCATCTCCCAGCGCCGCCGCCGTGCCCACCAGGACCACGGTGGCCAGCGGCGAGAAGCCAAACTGCACCGCCAGCGGCACGAAGATCGCGGCGATGATGGGGATGGTGGAGAACGACGAGCCGATGCCCAGGGTGATGAAGAGCCCCACCAGCAGCATGCCCAGTGCTGCCAGGCCACGGTTGTCGCCGATGATGTCGAAGCTCGACTGCACCAGGCTGTCGATCTCGCCGGTGGCGTTCATCACTGCCGCAAAGCCGGAGGCAGAGATCATGATGAAGCCGATCAGCGCCATCATGCGCATGCCGCTGGTAAAGAGATCATCCGCCTCCCGCCACTTGAAGATGCCGCCCAGCGAGAGCAGTGCAAAGCCGACGAGGCCACCCAGCACCATGGAGCCGGTAAACAGCTGAATACCCAACGCTGCGACGATGGCCACCCCCGACATAACCAGCCCCAGGGTATGCGGTTCATGAACCTCCGGGTGGTGGTGAGGCACGTTGCTGGTGGCCACATCCAGAGCCGCATATTCCCGCGGCCTGCGGTAACTGATGAAGAGGGCGACGAGCAGGCCCAGCGCCATGCCGCCTACCGGCACCGCCATGGCCATGGGCACCATGCCTCGGGTGATCTCGAGCCCCAGCGCCTCGCCGGCACGATTGATGTTGGCCAGCAGGATGTCGTTGAGGAAGATCGCCCCGAAGCCCACCGGCAGCAGCATATAGGGGGCGGTCAGGCCGAAGGTCAGGGCACAGGCCACCCCCCGGCGATCGAGACGCAGCTGATTCATCACCTTGAGCAGCGGCGGGATCAGGATCGGGATGAAGGCGATATGCACCGGAATCAGGTTTTGGGAGGAGATCGACACCAGCAGCACCGCGGTGAGCAGCAGCACCTTGACCCTGGCCTGACGCGCCGCGGTGGCCTCCTGGCCGAGCAGGCTGATCAGACGAGTCGCGAGCAGATCCGGCAGACCCGAGCGAGAGATCGCCACGGCGAAGGCCCCCAGGGTGGCGTAGGCCAGCGCCACCTGGGCACCGCCACCGACGCCTTCGTTGAAGGCGGCCAGGGACTCCTCGATGGAGAGCCCGCCGACCAGGCCGCCCACCAGGGCACCAACGATCAGGGCGAAGACCACCGAGACCCGTACCAGGGACAGCCCCACCATCACCAGCACCGCAAGAATCACTGCATTCATCTCAAGAATTCCGAGGAAGTGAAACGGGATAAGCGCAAATCCGGCGGATTCTACCAGAATCATGCCCTGCAGCCGACTACTGCCCCCCCCTGATCATCACCGCGGCACACCACCATGCCCGTGTTACCGCATCGCCCCTCTCCGCGGTGCTCCATCGTCATGGAAACGTCACGGCACTGCCCCGTCGCGGTCATGGTCGGCTGCGATAAAGGGAGGGGTCCGCAGAGCGGAAAGGCAACGGATACTGCCGAGTGGCGTCAGGGACGCGACGGTACAGGGCGTACCCGAGGGAGGTCCGGGATCAGGGCAGCGGGGCCAGGCATCGGGACGGTGCCCAGGGAGGAACCGAACATCGCCACGGCGGCTTCGCCGTGGCGTTTTCGTGGACGGAGCGCCTCAGGATGGCCCGGACCACCCCGGCACGCCCTCACGGATACGCCGGGAGAAGTCGGGGGCGTCATGGGCCTGGCGGGCACGCTCGGTGATATTCCCGCGGCGTCTCAGCTCACCCAGGGGAAAGCCTGGTACCAGGCCACCGTGGTCGTGGACATAGCCGGGCAACAGTCCGCTGAGCAGCAACCGATGGTCCATCGGCAACCCCTCGATGATGCGTCGCATCATGGTGAACACCAGAGTCGTGCAGTTGGCGGTAACGGTGTGGTAGAAGCGCGGCGTCGCCTCGAGGCGATTGGCCTCCTCCACCAGCGACAGCAGCAGAGCTCGACGGTCGGACGCATTGAGCAGCACCCGGTAGAGGGTCACCGCCTCGCCCCTCACGTTGCTGCGTAGACGCACGGCATCCCGCTCGTCGGTGGCGATGATCGCGAGCTCATACTGCTTGAAGAAGCCACC
>PWIZ01000030.1 GCA_003560175.1 Halomonas sp.
ACCGTCAGAACACTATACAGAGCGCTGTTACCTTGCGAATCAGTGACTTTCACTGCATAGAAGTAAGTCAACCCTTGTGATCGTCCTGAGTCCGTAGCCTCAAGAAGATTTGTTCCCTGTGCTACCAATCGCTGAGAGTCGAAGGTCTCAAGTGAAGAAAGGGCTTGCTCGTCTCCTTCGCGGAGTACGTAGTCAAGATCACCCGCAACACTCGAAGTAGCAGCCGTCCATTCGAGAGAAACACTACTGTCTGTAACCTCTACAACTGAAATCGTTCCAACCTCTATCTCCACTGAAGGCGTGGTGACTGTCTTGGGTTCATATACTCTTCGAATCCCGTTTCCCTCCACAAGTAGCCCGACATGAGTCTCAACATTCGGGCCTGTCACAACCTTAAATGCACGTACTTGCTCCGCATTGCCTCGGATTTGCAACGTCTGCGTCTCAATCTGATTCACATCAGAAAGGGCTTCAAGTGTTCCGGTGTATAGTGAGTAGATCATAGTTTCATTGGTAACGAGGTGTTATGTTCTTTTAAGGATTTGAATAAACCATTCTCGATCAGGCATCGTTATTGGTTCATCAGTGACATTTGCCACCCGAATCCTAATCTGCTGGTTGCCGTACGCAAAGGCGCTGTGTATAATTCCAGACGCTAATAATACTTGATTGTTTTCTGCATCTCTCCAAAATGGAGATGCTATGACTACATCCCGTGCCTCTGAATCAGCTAAAGCTGGGTAAGAGCCTACGCTTAAATTAACGTCTTTCGTTGAGTGAGCCGCCACTGTTCCAAATGACAATTCAGCAGAAAATTCAAGCCGCCCAAAATGTTCCTTCCAGCCTTGCCAGTCATCGCCTGAGCTTGTGCTACCCCGCATATACTTTCGACTTGAATTTCTTGCGTAATATTCCTGCCATACGTAATCGCCAATACCTCCTGTGACAGCGTAAGTTAGCAGCATACCGTTTGACTCGGGCCAATCAGAACTTACACAGCGCTGAATCGTTATTTTCCCTTCGGGGAAATCCGTGGGGATATTAGATGGCGTAAACGTATTATTACCCGCCCGAAAAAGTGATTCTTCAATAATATTATTAGATCGAACCTGCCCGTTGCACCCAAGCTGGAAATATTCATCATCTTCATAATCACCGTAATCAATCACATTTCCGACCCGATCAAGAGCTTCGTCACATCTTACAATATCGGCATCTACGGATTGAATATAGTCTATAATATCAGCAATCATTTGGTCGTCTGCTGGCTGATGTAAATTTGATCCAACATGAAGCATGAATATTATCCACTGCTTTTCCTCTATTGCTGTGTCAATTATATCCTCCCATTCAGAAAGTGTCTTACGTGTACCTTCAAACGCGCCCAATTCAAACCGATTGATCCTATATGTTTGTAGAGGATATTCATTTTCATCACCAGATGCCCCATAAGCGGCTCTGTAAATCTCGCGGGTGATATTTCTTACAGATTGATCATTTTGACCCCCAACGTAAACATGACTTTCAAGATCAATCCCTATTTCTTTAAAAGTATCTCGGTTTAGTTGAAGCTCGTCTCGAAATTCTTCTGGCGTTAAGCTCAGTGCGGGGGTATGTGTATAGCCGTGGCAAAGAACCTCCCATCCGTAATCGTCATGCAACTCTTTAATTTGCGCAATAGATAGATTTGCTGATGTATTATCGGGGAAATGTCGAGAGCCAAACAGAGCTATTGAGCAAGGCACATTTCTTTGCGAGAATATGGGCAATAAATTATCATAAGCCTCAACTCGCCCATCATCATCAATAAATGTGAATACCGGTTCGGCTTTTCTTGCCCTGCTACCCACGATTTCAGCAGCCCTACTATTTCCCATCCTCAACAATGAGGCCTTATCATCGACATAGTCAACCGTAGCACCACCAAGCGCTCCAAACAGGTTTTCAGCTTTAATACTTTTATCTCGGCCATCTGACAAGTCAGAAAAAACAAACTTATCCTCATTAGAAACGCTTGTATCCTCGGTAAGTAAGTTAATCGACTTCGCCATCGTTCTTCATTTGTTGCCATTCAGTTGCTACTTGTCGCATAGCCTGAATGTTTGTTTTATGTTTGTTCCGTTCTGCTTCACTTAACGGGGTGACTTCAATCAATCGTTCAAGTTCAAAAATTGCTTTAAAAATGTCGACAGTCATAATATACTAAAATTAGTGTAAGTTTTCCCATGATGTACCATTGTAAACTCTTAGTTTATTGTCTGATGTATTGTAAATAATATGCCCTGCTGATGGGGTTAGTCCGCTTTGTTCCCCAGAAGTAAACCGAGGCGCTCTGAAAAGAACATCATCAACTGACATTTCATCTGAATCAATCTTAACGACTACGTCACCGCCAATAGCTTGTTCGATAAGGTTCCCGTTAAGCCGAACACCGACAGAACCTGACCCTTCGAGAACAACCTTTGAGGTACTCCCCAATAAATACCCTAACGGAAATACACCATTACTATCTAACATTGTGTATGCTCTTTGTGGGGCAAGTGTTGAGCCTGAGCCTCTCACAAAGAAACCCAACTCAGTCATTCTGAAATCATCATCTTCATTGGTTACTGTACCTGTTACAACTAAATCACGAATACTGAAATTCTCAATCACCCCGTCAACCTCTTCCCCGTCTAATCTTACAAACCGTGTAGCGATTACATCACCATTTTGTAAAACTCTGAAAGGGGCAGCGCTTGGATCTGCATTCCCTGCGTAATTTCTTAC
>PWIZ01000305.1 GCA_003560175.1 Halomonas sp.
CCGAGCAAGG
The DNA here is from genome assembly GCA_003560175.1 of Halomonas sp. Taxonomy (GTDB): domain Bacteria; phylum Pseudomonadota; class Gammaproteobacteria; order Pseudomonadales; family Halomonadaceae; genus Halomonas. The sequence continues at coordinate 11 of PWIZ01000305.1, forward strand.
CGCTGAACTTCATCACGCCGCACCAGAAGTGGGGTATCCACTCCACCTACAGCGACAACCTGATGATGCTGACGCTCAACCGCGGCGGCCCGGTGGTCTGGCTCTCCGAACCCGATGCGGCATCGATCGGCATCGAGGACAACGACTGGATCGAGGTCTACAACGCCAACGGCGCCATCGCGGCGCGGGCCATCGTCAGCCAGCGGGTCAAGGACGGCATGGTGATGATGTACCACGCCCAGGAGCGCAACGTGAACGTGCCGGGCTCCGAGATCACCGGCACCCGCGGCGGTATCCATAACTCCGTGACTCGGGTCTGTCCGAAGCCGACCCATATGATCGGCGGCTACGCGCAGCTCTCCTACAGCTTCAACTACTACGGCACCGTCGGCTCCAACCGCGATGAATTCGTCCTGGTTCGCAAGATGAAACACATCGACTGGCTGGATGAAGAGGGCAATGACTACGTGCAGGAGGCGGTGAAATGAAAATTCGTTCCCAGGTAGGCATGGTCCTCAATCTCGACAAGTGCATCGGTTGCCACACCTGTTCGGTGACCTGCAAGAACGTCTGGACCAGCCGTGAAGGCGTCGAGTACGCCTGGTTCAACAACGTCGAGACCAAACCCGGCATCGGCTATCCCAAAGAGTGGGAGAACCAGAAGAAGTGGAAGGGCGGCTGGATGCGCCGCAAGGATGGCAAGATCGAGCCGCGCATCGGCGGCAAGTGGCGGGTGCTGGCGAATATCTTCGCCAACCCCGACCTGCCGGAGATCGACGACTATTACGAGCCGTTCACCTTCGACTACCAGCATCTGCATACCGCCAAGATCGGCAAGCACCAGCCGGTGGCGCGTCCCCGGTCGCTGATCTCCGGCGAGCGCATGAAGAAGATCGAGTGGGGGCCGAACTGGGAGGAGATTCTCGGCACCGAGTTTGCCAAGCGCCGCAAGGATACCAACTTCGAGAAGATCCAGGCCGACATCTACGGCCAGTTCGAAAATACCTTCATGATGTACCTACCGCGGCTGTGCGAGCACTGCTTGAATCCCACCTGTGTGGCGTCGTGCCCAAGTGGCGCCATCTACAAGCGTGAGGAGGACGGCATTGTCCTGATCGACCAGGACAAGTGCCGCGGCTGGCGGATGTGTATCTCCGGCTGCCCCTACAAGAAGATCTACTACAACTGGAAGACCGGGAAATCCGAGAAGTGCATCTTCTGCTACCCGCGCATCGAGGCCGGTCAGCCGACCATCTGCTCCGAGACCTGTGTGGGCCGCATTCGCTACCTTGGCGTGCTGCTCTACGATGCCGACCGCATCGAGGAAGTGGCCAGCTCCCCGGACGAGCGTGACCTCTACCACCGCCAGTGTGAGATCTTCCTGGATCCCAACGACCCGGCCGTGATCGCCCAGGCGAAGCAGGATGGCATCACCGACAACGTGATCGCCGCTGCCCAGGCGTCGCCGGTCTACAAGATGGCCATGGAGTGGGGTCTGGCGCTGCCACTGCACCCGGAATACCGCACCCTGCCGATGGTCTGGTACGTGCCGCCGCTCTCGCCGATCCAGTCCGCCGCTGAGGCCGGCAAGATCGAGTTCGACGGCGTGATGCCCAAGATCGAGTCGCTGCGCATCCCGGTGCGCTATCTGGCCAACATGCTCACCGCCGGTGAGGAGGCCCCTGTGGTGCTGGCGCTCAAGCGCCTGATGGCCATGCGCGTCTACATGCGTGGCAAGCACGTGGAAGGGAAGCCCGATGCCGAGGTCCTGGAGAAGGTGGGACTGACCGTGGCCCAGGTAGAAGAGATGTATCGCTACTTGGCCATTGCCAACTATGAGGATCGCTTCGTGATCCCCACCAGCCACCGTGAGATGGCCACCGAGGCCTTCCCGGAGCGCGGCGGCTGCGGCTTCACCTTCGGTGACGGCTGCCACGGCGAGAGCAAGCCGAGCCTGTTCAACGGCCGCTCCCAGACCACCACCCTGGTCAAGCCGGTGGAATCCTATGATCCCCAGCGCGGGGAAAAGAAAGCCGAGGAGGCTCGCAATGACTGATGCTGCTCTCAAGATGGCAGAACCGGCCGTCGGTATGCGCAGCCTGCGCGTGCTGGCTCGCCTTCTCGACTACCCCACCGATGAGCTCCAGGCCGCGGCCGGTGAACTCATCGAGATCATCGACCAGGAGCGCCGCCTGTCGGCGGCGCTGCGCACCGCCCTGATGGATTGGTGCCAGCGCACCCATGACGGTGATCTGCTGGAGCTCCAGTCCGAGTACGTGGCCCTGTTCGACAAGGGGCGCGCCACCTCGCTGCTGCTGTTCGAGCACGTCCACGGTGAGTCCCGCGACCGCGGCCAGGCCATGGTCGACCTGATGGACGAGTACAAGGCCGCCGGCTTCGACCTGGACGCCCGGGAGCTGCCCGACTATCTGCCGGTGTTCCTGGAATACCTTTCCACTTGCGAAGACGCCGAAGTCGGTCGCTGGCTGGGCGAGATCCGCCATATCCTCGGGCTGCTCACGGCGCGCCTCGAGGAGCGCGATGCCGATCATGCCCTGGTGCCGCGGGCCCTGCTGGCGCTGATCGGCGCGGAGGCCGAAGCCGATGCCCACCGCGAGGAGGTCAAGGGCGAGAAGCGTGACGACACCCCCGAGGCGCTGGATGCGGTCTGGGAAGAGGAGGCGGTGCGCTTCTCCGCCGAGTCCGATCAGGACTGCGCCCTGCAGTCCGCCGAAGGCCGTCGTCTGGCCGAGC
>PWIZ01000125.1 GCA_003560175.1 Halomonas sp.
CCATCACCGGCGCGAAGCCGGCACGCAGGCGCCACACTTGCGCCTCTTCCTTGGCGGGCCACAGCGGCGGCAGGACGTCATGAATCGCCAGCCATTCACCCAGGCGCTCCCAGGTGATGCCGTCACCCTCATGCTCGAGAACCGAGAGAGCCTCGCAGGCCTCGGCAAAGCCGTCATCGCCGTGCACCCAGCCCTCGGCGCTTCGCGCTCGTCTCAGTGCCACCAGCCAGGCATCCAGATCGCGGTGATGGGCGCTGATCTCGCCGGCCAGATGATGGGCCCAGGCGCGCCCCATCGTCTCGTCGAGCCAGCCTGCGGCGCCGGCCAGGGCGACCAGCTCCAGGGCCGCCAGCAGGCGGGACGGATCGGTCATGCTGCCGCCCGTGCCAAAGGACTCCACCAGACGCCAGCCCAGTTCGCCGCGATCCGCCACGCCCAGCCCCTGCAGGCGCATCAGGGCGGCCTGCGATTCCACGCTCAGCGGGTCGGGGTCGAAGGCCCAATCACACAGCACCAGCTGCTGGGCCCACCAGGCATTCAGCGGATCGATCAAGGCTCACCTCGGCATCAGTCAGGAAGTACGGCAGCGGCCGCCGGCGATGTCGGCGTCGTGTTTTAGGCGCCACAGTGTAGCGGAAAGCTAAGCCGCCGCCGATGGGTCGAGCCTCTCCTTTTGGCTCAGTGTTGAAGCGCAGTGGCTAGATGCTCAGGCTTGGCGAGACGTTTTAAATAATGCACACTGCGTAAAATATGATGACAATCACCACGGAGGCGTCATGCCACTCCTGCCCGATATCCTGATCCCCAAGGCCTTCATCGCCGGCGAATGGCGTGATGCCGAGGTCCGGTTCGCCGTGACCGACCCCGCCAGCGGCGAGACACTGACCGAGGTCCCCGACCTCGGCGCCGCAGACGCCCGCGACGCCGTGGCCGCCGCCGAGGCCGCCTGGCCGGCCTGGAGGAAGCGCACCGCCAAGGAGCGCGCCGGCCTGCTGCGCGCCTGGTACGACGCCATCATGGCCCATCAGGAGGAGCTCGCCCGGCTGATGACCCTGGAGCAGGGCAAGCCGCTGGCGGAGTCCCGCGGTGAGGTGGCCTACGGCGCCTCCTTCGTGGAGTTCTATGCCGAAGAGGCCAAGCGCGTTGCCGGCGAAACCCTGCCGAGCCACGGCATCGACAAGCGCATCCTGGTGTTCCGCGAGCCCATCGGCGTAGTGGCCGCCATCACGCCCTGGAACTTCCCGCTGGCAATGATTACCCGCAAGTGCGCCCCGGCCCTGGCCGCCGGCTGCCCGGTGGTGATCAAGCCCGCCGAGGCGACGCCGCTCACCGCCCTGGCCGTGGTGCGACTGGCCGAGCTGGTCGGCTTTCCTGCCGGGGTGATCAACGTGGTCACCGCCAGCCGTCCGGCTGCGATCGGAGAGGTGCTGACCACCGACCCGCGGGTACGCAAGGTTTCCTTCACCGGCTCGACCCCGGTGGGCAAGATGCTGCTGGCCCAGTGTGCGGGCACCGTCAAGAAGGCCTCCATGGAGCTCGGCGGCAACGCCCCCTTCATCGTCTTCGATGACGCCGACCTGGACGCCGCCGTGGAGGGCGCCGTGGCCTCGAAGTACCGGAACTCGGGCCAGACCTGTGTCTGCACCAACCGCCTGCTTGTCCAGGCCGGGGTCTACGATGCCTTCGTGGAGAAGCTGGCCGCCCGAGTCGCCGAGCTCAAGGTCGGCAGCGGCCTCGAGGAGGGTGTCATGCAGGGACCCTTGATCAACGCTGCGGCGGTGGCGAAGATCGAGTCACATATTGCCGATGCACTGGAAAAGGGCGGACGCCTGGTATGCGGCGGCAAAGCCCACGCCCTGGGCGGCACCTTCTTCGAACCCACCGTGATTGCCGATGTCACCGAGGAGATGCGGGTCGCCAGGGAAGAGACCTTCGGGCCCCTGGCACCAATATTCCGCTTCGAGACGGATGAGCAAGCCATCGCCATGGCCAATGCCACCGAATTCGGCCTGGCCGCCTACTTCTACGCCCGCGACTATCGTCGTATCTGGAATGTGATGGAAGGCCTGGAATATGGCATGGTGGCGGTAAACGAAGGGATCCTCTCCACCGAGCTGGCCCCTTTCGGCGGCGTCAAGGAGTCCGGCCTGGGCCGCGAAGGATCCCACCACGGCCTGGATGAATTCACTGAGCTAAAATACGTGTGTATCGGTGGCCTGTGAGCGTCGCCGACCATCCAACAGGAGGCATCATGACCAACGCTGAACTCAACGAACTCAAGAACCGCTACGTCGCCAACGGCGCAGCTAGCCCCGCCACCCAGTTCGCCGATCGCGCCGAAAATGCCGTGATCTGGGATGCCGACGGCAATCGCATCATCGACTTCGCCGGTGGCATCGGCGTGCTCAACATCGGTCATCGCCACCCCAAGGTGGTCGAGGCCGTCAAGGCACAGCTGGACAAGGTGATGCATACCTGCCAGACCGTGATGCCCTACGAGGGCTACGTGAAGGTGGCCGAAAAGCTCAGCCAGGTCACCCCGGTGCGCGGCCACGCCAAGGTGATGCTGGCCAACTCCGGCGCCGAAGCGCTGGAGAACGCGGTCAAGATCGCCCGTGCCGCCACCGGCAAAAACAACGTGATCTGCTTCGACGGCGGGTACCACGGCCGCACCTTCATGACCATGGCCATGAACGGCAAGGTCGCTCCCTACGCCGGTGACTTCGGCAGCATGCCGGGCAACGTCTTCCGCGCGCCCTACCC
>PWIZ01000044.1 GCA_003560175.1 Halomonas sp.
AGGGCGGCATTGGGGGTCACGTAATCGGTGAATTCGATGATCTCGATGGTCAGGCCGTACTCGCGCAGGGCGATCTCGGCGGCCACCTGCATGACGTCGGTCTCGGGGCCGGCCACGGTGCCCACCTTGAGGCGGTGCTCATCGGCGAGGACGGCGCCTGCGCTCAGGGCCAGGCCGGAGGCGAGCAGGGTGGAAAGCAGTGTCTTGCGCATGGGGAGTCTCCAGTAGTGATGATAAGATGATAACGGAATAAAAAACGAAATATAAATAGCTTTTGGCTATTTGTGATCGCTCTTGCGGACCAGATAATCCCCCAGGCTCTGGAAGCCCTGGACCATCACCACCAGTATCGCCACGGTGATCATCATGACGGTGGGGTTGAAGCGGTTGTAGCCGTAGCGTATGCCCAGGTCGCCGAGGCCGCCGCCACCCACGGCGCCGGCCATGGCCGAATAGCTCACCAGGGTCACCAGGGTGACGGTCATGGCGGTGAAGATGCCGCCGCGGGCCTCGGGCAGCAGCACGCGAGTGATGATCTGCCACGGGGTGGCGCCCATGGACTGGGCGGCCTCCACCAGGCCGGGATTGATCTCGTTGAGCGCGCCTTCGACCAGGCGGGCGATGAAGGGGATGGCGGCGATGGTCAGCGGGACCGCGGCGGCATTGGTGCCGATGGACGTTCCCACCAGCATGCGCGTGAAGGGGATGATCGCCACCATCAGGATGATGAAGGGGATCGAGCGGCCGATGTTGGTGACGATGCCGAGCACGCCGTTTACCGCCGGCTGGGCCAGCACCTGGCCGGGGCGAGTCACGTAGAGCAGTACGCCCAGGGGGATGCCCACCAGGGCCGCGATCACCCCGGAGATGTCCACCATGTAGAGGGTGTCGAGGGTGGCTCTCAGGATCAGGTCAATCATCGCGCTGGACATGGCCGAGCACCTCCACGTGCAGATCATGGGATTCGAGATAGTCGATGGCCTCGCGGGTCTTGGCCGGCGGGCCCATCAGTTCGGCGATCATCAGCCCCAGGGTGCGCTCCTGGATCGATTCCACCTTGGCCTGCAGGATGCTGACGTCGACGCCGCACTCCCGGGCCAGCCGCGAGATCAGCGGGGTGGAGACGGCGTCTCCCGAGAAGGCCAGGCGTACCACCGGGTGGGTCTCTTCGCCGGGCGTTGCCTCCAGGCGTTCGAACAGCGCCCGGGGCGGTTCCAGCTGGAGGAAGTCGTTGAGGAACTCGCGGCCCAGCTGCGTTGCGGGGGCGGTGAAGAAGTCGCCCACCTCGGCCTCCTCCACCAGCTCACCGTCGGAGATCAGGCTGACGCGGTGGCAGATCGACTTGACCACTTCCATCTCGTGAGTGATCAGCAGGATGGTCAGGCCCAGCTGCTGGTTGATGTCGCGCAGCAGGGCCAGGATCGAGCCGGTGGTCTGGGGGTCCAGCGCCGAGGTGGCCTCGTCGCAGAGCAGCACCTTGGGACGGCTGGCCAGCGCCCGGGCGATGGCTACGCGCTGCTTCTGCCCGCCGGAAAGCTGAGCCGGATACTCGGCGGCCTTGTCGGACAGTCCGACCAGCTCCAGCAGCGGCGCGACCCGCTCGCGGATCTCGGCACGCTGCAGGCCCATCAGCTCCAGCGGCAGGGCCACATTGGCGAACACCGTGCGGTTGGTGAGCAGGTTGAAGTGCTGGAAGATCATGCCGATGCGATGGCGAGCCTGATTGAGCGCCTGGCGGGAGAGCCCGGTAAGCTCCTGGCCGTCCACGCTGACGCTGCCGGTGGTGGGGCGTTCGAGCAGGTTGACGCAGCGGATCAGGGTCGACTTGCCGGCGCCGGAGAGGCCGATCACGCCGTGAATCTGGCCGGCGGGCACGTGGAAGTCGATATTCTTGAGCGCCTCTATGGTCCGGGCGGGGCTGCCGCGTCGGCCCTTGAGCGCATAGGTCTTGGAAACGTTGTGGAGTCGGATCATGGAAGCACCGCAAGCGGGGCGCCGAGGCGGGCAGTGCAGGGCGCAAAAAAACGCCACCCTGGCGGGTGGCCATCAACGCTGGACACACCCTTTTAGCTGCACTTCGCGAGCCGGCCCTCTTCGCAGAGTGTGCCGCCACGCTGGCGCCCGCAAGCCGGGGGTCAAATCGGCGCCGTTCAATGTAGCCGGAAAGCTTAGGGGCGGCGGGGTGGGCTGTCAATCATGCTGGGTGTTGTTATGGCGTTGATGGCAGGGAGTAGCAATATTTTCTGTTCATCCTCATGTGGTAGAGAAATGGCCTGGCTGGTGGGTCGTGATGGACGCCATCGGGGAGAGTTCTTACACTCGAGCACTCTTGTGCCCCGACCGGGGCCCATCCGCAGTCGAGGAGACACCATGTTCACCGGGATCGTGCAGGGCACCGCCGAGGTGGTCGCCATTGAAGAGGCAGAGCAGTTCCGCACCCACGTCATCGCCCTGCCCGAGGCCCTGCGCCAGGGGCTCGAGATCGGCGCATCGGTGGCCCATAACGGGGTCTGCCTGACGGTCACCGCCATCGAGGGCGAGCGGGTCAGCTTCGATCTGATGCGCGAGACGCTGGGCGTGACCAATCTGGGGGCAGTGACGGTGGGCAGCCGCGTCAATATCGAGCGCGCCGCCCGCTTCGGCGACGAGGTCGGCGGGCACGCCATGTCCGGCCACGTGATGGCCGTGGCCGAGCTGGTGGAGCTCGACGAGGCGCCCAACAATCGTCGCCTCTGGTTCGAGCTGCCTCATGCCCTGGGGC
>PWIZ01000436.1 GCA_003560175.1 Halomonas sp.
AGGACCCGAACGTGCAGTCCTACTACTTCCTCGCCGATCTACATGCGCTGATCAAGTGCCAGGATCCGCGCCGGGTGCAGGAGTCGCGCCTGGAGATCGCCGCCACCTGGCTGGCGCTGGGACTGGATACCGACAATGCCATCTTCTACCAGCAGTCCGATATTCCGGAGATCCCCGAGCTGACCTGGATGCTCTCCTGCGTCTGCGCCAAGGGGCTGATGAACCGGGCCCACGCCTACAAGGCCTCGGTGGCGGAGAACGAGGCCGCCGGTAACCAGGACCCCGACAAGGGCATTACCATGGGCCTGTTCGGCTACCCGGTGCTGATGGCCGCCGACATCCTGATGTTCAACGCCAACCGCGTGCCGGTGGGGCGCGATCAGATCCAGCATATCGAGATGGCCCGCGATATCGCCGGGCGCTTCAACCACCTCTACAAGGGGCAATACTTCACCCTGCCCGAGGCGGTGGTGGATGGAAAGGTGGAGGTGCTGGGCGGCCTGGACGGGCGCAAGATGTCCAAGAGCTATAACAACACCATTCCGCTGTTCGTCGCCGAGAAGAAGCTGCAGAAGCTGGTGCGCAAGATCAAGACCAATTCGCTGGAACCCGGCGAGCCCAAGGATCCCGACACCTGCACGCTATTCCAGATCTACGCCGCCTTTGCCACGGCGGAGGAAACCGCCGCCATGCGCGCCGAGTACGCCAACGGCATCGGCTGGGGTGACGCCAAGAACCGGGTGTTCGAATATCTCAATGCGCACCTGCGCGAACCCCGGGAGCGCTACCAGGCGTTGATGGAGGACCCGGGCCATATCGAGGCGGTGCTGAAGAAGGGAGCCGATCGCGCCCGCGCCGAGGCGGCCCCGTTCATGGACCGCCTGCGTGAGGCGGTAGGCCTGGGCCGTTTCGTCTGACGCCTGCGCATTGCTTGGGTCTGTTGCCGGCGGGCGCCGTCGGCGTTCGTCGGCGTTCGTCGGCGCCCCTCTTCTCTATATTCCTATATGGAATAAATTCTTTCTTTTAAATGCTTTTACGTACTGGTTCTAGGTGGTTAGCATGCTCGGTTACTTCGACTCCGGACGATAACGAGAGAGCCCACCATGAGTGATCTTGCCCTGACACAACGCTCCCGACTCTCCCTGTCCGCCGTGGCGGCAGGCGCTCTGCTGCTGGGCGCCCTGGCCGTGGGGGCGGCCCATGGTGCGCGCACCGGTGCGCTGATGGTGGTGGGTGGCCTGCTGGGCATGGTGCTCTACCATGCCGCTTTCGGCTTTACCGCCGCCTGGCGGGTCTTCATCACCGAGCGCCGTGGCCGCGGTCTGCGCGCCCAGATGGTGATGCTGGCCATCGCCGTGCTGCTGTTCTTCCCGGCACTGGGTGCGGGCCACCTCTTCGGCCAGCCGGTCTTCGGATTCGTGGCGCCCATCGGCGTCTCGGTGGTGTTCGGCGCCTTCCTGTTCGGCGTCGGCATGCAGCTCGGCGGCGGCTGTGCCTCTGGCACCCTGTTCACCGCCGGCGGCGGTAATGCCCGCATGCTGATCACCCTGCTGTTCTTCATCGTCGGCTCGCTGCTGGGTTCCGCCCACTTCAGCTGGTGGCAGAGCCTGCCGGCCTTCCAGCCTGTCTCCCTGGTCCAGACCGCCGGCGTGGGCGGGGGCATCGTGGTGAGTTTTCTGCTGTTCGCCGCCATCGCGGCCTTCACCGTGATGATGGAGAAGCGCCGCCATGGCCAGCTCGAACAGACGCCGATGATCGATGTCGGCAACCGCCGCTGGCTCACCGGCCCCTGGCCGCTGCTGTTTGGCGCCGTCGCCCTGGCTCTCCTCAACTATGCCACCCTGGCCCTGGCGGGCCGCCCCTGGGGCATCACCTCCGCCTTTGCCCTGTGGGGCGCCAAGGGCTTCGAACTGCTGGGCGGTGACGTGTCCGGCTGGGGCTACTGGCAGGCGCCGGGCAATGCCGCGGCCCTTCAGGCCAGCGTGTGGAGCGACATCACCACGGTGATGAACGTGGGCATCATGGTCGGCGCCCTGGTGGCGGCCTCCCTGTCCGGTAAGTTCGCCCCCAACTTTCGCATTCCGGCGAAGTCGGTGTTGGCGGCGGTGATCGGTGGCCTCATGCTCGGCTACGGTGCCCGCCTGGCCTTCGGCTGCAACATTGGCGCCTACTTCAGCGGCATCGCTTCGGGTAGCCTGCATGGCTGGATCTGGCTGGTGGCGGCTTTCGCCGGCAACATGCTGGGCGTCAAGCTGCGGCCCCTCTTCTTCGAAGGCGAGGCGGCCCGTGTGCCGGCGGCCAAGGGCTGCTGAGCCGCGTCATCGACGGTGATGTTTGCGTGATTTTGCGCCCCGGCCTCGGTCGGGGCGCAGTCGTATCGGGCGTGATAGAGTGTTTTAAAGGCGCCGCCAGAGCGCCGATGGCCCGTTCCAGTCACCGTGTCGAGAGCCGAGATGACCACTGAAACCAAGCGTCCCCTCTATATTCCCTACGCCGGCCCTCCGCTCCTGGAGATGCCGCTTCTCAACAAGGGCAGCGCCTTCAGCCAGGAGGAGCGCATCGAGTTCAACCTGATCGGCCTGCTGCCGCAGTGCGTTGAGTCCATCGAGGAGCAGGTGGAGCGGGCCTACCGGCAGTATCGCCAGTGCCAAAATGATCTGGACAAGCATGTCTATCTGCGCGCTATCCAGGACGACAACGAGACCCTCTTCTTCCGCCTGGTCTCCGAGCACCTCGCGGAGATGCTGCCGATCATCTAC
>PWIZ01000223.1 GCA_003560175.1 Halomonas sp.
AGCGCGGCCATGCGCTGCATCTCCAGCTCGCTGGTGGCCACCAGCAGCTTGCCGCAGCTGTCGTAGGGGATGTCGTGGACGTCGCAGAAGGCCTTGGTGGCTCGATTGCCCTCCAGGCAGAAGCGCGCCTTGAGGCTGCCGGGCGTGTAATAGACGCCGGCGTGGATCCCCCCGCTGTTGTGGCCGGTCTGGTGCTGTGCCGGCCCCGCCTCCTTTTCCAGCAGCAGCATGCGCCGTTCCGGGTAGGTCTGCTTGAGCTGCATGGCGGTGGACATCCCCAGGATGCCGCCGCCCACGATGATGAAATCGTACATGCCTTCCTCGCTCCTGCAATGAGACGGCCACGCCGTGGTCACGATGTGGCATCGTCAGGATAACCCGCCGCCCGCGATATTTCCCTCAGACCTGCCGCGGATTGCGCAGGGTCTTGGCGTGGGTGAAGTAGCCGCGCTGGCGCATCAGCTCGCGACGCAGCTCCGGATGCGGTGTGAAGCGGTCGCGTCCGTGCAGCCAGAAGTGATTATTGATCAGCAGGAAGCTGCCGACGGGGTTGGGCACTGAAAGGATCGCTGGGCTGTTCTCGAGGGATTCGGAGAGGTCCGTGAGCCAGTTGCCCTCCTCGAAGTCCTTGGGCTGCACGAACTGATCGATATAGGCCATGATCGGCAGACCGCTGGCGTCCACGTCGAAGACCGGGTGGTAGATGTCCTTGCCCACGTTCTTGCTGGGCGGCGCGGTCCAGCGCATCTCACGGCGCGCCAGCGGATGGTGATAGAAGCGCTCCAGGTCCTCCCAGTCGTCCAGATGCAGCAGCAGGGAGTTGCCGCCCTCCATGTGCTGCTCATCGATCTTCATCATCAGGACATAGTCGGTGTCCTGCTCGACGAAGGTGCCATCGTTGTGCAGCTCCATGACCCGGTGCGGCTGACGCAGGTAGCTGTCCGAGCTGTCGACGTTCTTGACCACGAACCGCGCGAAGTACTGGCCGCTCATGGCGTCGTAGTTGGAGCGCCCCATCAGATGCGCTACCGCCGTCGCCACCTTGACCATGTCGTCGGCCTGCTCGACGGAGTCCAACCCTTCCGGCACCACCTGAAATCCACCGGTGGCGCGATCCACCAGGGTGTTCACCAGCACCGGCTGCAGGGTGTTGTCGCACAGGTCGTAGAGGATCCTCGCCACCCGGAAGCGCAGCATCGACTTGTACTCGAGCGCCTGGACGGGCCACTCGGCAACGGCCTCCAGGAAAGCGCCGACCACGTCGCGGGAGAGGGTCAGTTGCAGCAGGCGCGGCGAGGCCGCGGACGGCGCCAGGGTAAAGCCTCGGATGTCGGCGGGCAGAGGCATGGCGACGGCGGGAAGCTGGGCGAGAACGGTCATGTCAGAGGCTCCAGGGGATGAGCAGTGAGGATTACCTCCTGAAAATATCTATATTTTTAAAATACGTCAACACAATAGCAATAGCGACCCTCTTCGCCTGATCAATCCTTACTTAGCGATCAAATGTATAAGTGTCGACACAACGGCAATTGTGTCGAAATTTTTATGGAATAGGCCTTTGCCGTATGCTTTACTCGAAGAGCAGATATGGTCTGTGGCGCGGTTCTACAACCAACAATATACAACTCCCAACTGCAGCTGAAAGAGGCACCTTCCATGAAGTTTTCCACCCTCCTCAAGAGTAGCCTGGCCACCTCGGTAGCCGTCTCAGTCATCGCCAGCCAGCTGGCTTATGCCGATACCGTGCGCCTGCGCATGCATACCTTCTATGGCACGGAAGTCGATCCGATCGCCGCCGACCTGCGCGAGCGCGTCAGCGAAGCCAGCAACGGCTCGATCCGCATCCAGTCCTTCCGCGGTGGCGAGCTGGTCGACAGTGACCAGTTCGTGGATGCCGTGGCGCGCGGCACCATCGATATCGCTCACGGCGTGGGCAGCTACTGGCCGGGGCGTGTCAGTATCGGCACCATCGAAGGTGGCCTGCCCGGCGCCTGGGTCAGCGTCGAGGAAGCCCGCGACATCTTCGACCGACAGGGCCTCGATGAGCTGGTGGCCGAGGCCTATGAAGAGCAGGGCGTCAAGCTGATCGGCCGCGGCTTCGGCAGCGACTATGGCCTGCTGACCCGCGAGCCCATCACCAGCCTGGATGACCTGACCAGCATGCGCCTCCGCGCGACCAGCTCTATCGCCACTGTCTTGGAAGCGTTCGATATTCCCACGGTTTTCCTGCCGGGCGAGGAGCTCTACATCGCCATCTCGACCGGCGTCATCGACGGTGCCATCTACGGCGGACCGGTGGAGTATGAGCAGCTCAAGCTCCACGAAGTCGCGAAGCATTACACCGACATCAATCTGCTCAATCCGGGCTGGACCGAGAACGCCCTGATCAATCCCCGCACCTGGGAGCGCATGAGCGAGGAGCAGCAGACCATCTTGACCGAGGCGCTCGATCAGTACCTGCTGGACGTCCATGAGTGGCTGGAAGAGGGCAACCAGCGCATCATCGACGAGGGCGAGACGTTCGAGTTCGCCGTGCTGCCGGAAGAGGATTCCATGCGTCTGGCCGAAGCCGCACTGCCGATCTGGGAAGCAGAAGCCGAGAAGTCCGAGCGTAATGCTCGTGCCGTGGAGATCCTGATCAACAACGCCATCGAGCAAGGACGACTGAGTGAGTAAAGTCACCCTTTACTTAAGGGTGCAGGATGGTCTTTCCGACTGGGTCGGGAGGGCCACCTCCTGGCTGACGTTG
>PWIZ01000091.1 GCA_003560175.1 Halomonas sp.
CATGGCGCACTCGCCGGATGCCCCGCTCGAGGTCTTTCAGGCCTGGGTCGAGATGGCGCACCGCTACGTGGCGTCGGCCCTGGGACTGCTGGTGATTGCTCTGGTCGTGCTCGGGGCGCCGCTGCGTCGTCGCCCCGACTATCCTTGGGGGGTGAGCCTCTCGCTGCTGGCGGTGATCCTGCTGCAGGGTGCCTTCGGGGCCTTCACCGTGACTCTCAAGCTGTGGCCCCAGGTGGTGACTCTCCACCTGCTTGGCGGTCTGTCGGTGATGCTGCTCTTCCTGTGGCTGCATCTGAGGCTGCGGCGCTTTTCCGGCGGGCGGCTGACGCTTGGTGGGGTGGCCCCCCCGCGGCGTCCGCTGACGGCGCTGTGGAGTCTGGCCATGGTGTTGTTGGCGGCACAGATCGCCCTGGGCGGCTGGGTCTCCAGCAACTATGCCGGCATCGCTTGCCAGGGCTTTCCGACCTGCAATGGCCAGTGGTGGCCGGCCATGGACTGGAGCGAGGGCTTCCATCTGACCCAGAGCGTGGGGCCCAATTACCTGCATGGACAGCTTCACGCCGATGCGCGCACGGCAATCCATATGGGCCATCGCCTGGGCGCCCTGGCGCTGGGGCTAGCCCTGCTGGCCCTGGCCATGCGCCACTGGCATGAGGCCCGGCTGCGACCCTGGCTGGGCTCCCTGGTGGGGCTCTTCCTCGCGCAGGTGGGACTGGGCATCGCCAATGTGCTGCTATGGCTGCCGCTGTGGCTGGCCCTGCTGCATACCGCCGGTGCGGTGGCGCTGGTGATCGCCATGGCGATGACGATCTGGGTGTGGCGGGAATCCGAAGGGATGTCGGCATTACAACAATCGATCAAGAAGGAGTGGGTCCATGTCTGAGGCCATGATGACGCGAGTTCCTGCGGCGGCGTCCGAGCCGCTGCAGTCGGTCCGCTGGGGCTGGCGGGATCTGCTGACTCTCTGCAAGCCGCGGGTGGTGGTGGTGATGCTGGTGTGTGCCCTGGTGGGCATGGCGCTGGCGCGTCCTGTGCTGCCATCGCTGGCCGTGGTGTTCTTCGGCCTGGCGGGCATCGGGCTGGCCGCCGGAGGGGCAGCGGCGTTCAACCATGTGGTCGATCGCCGCCTGGATGCCATGATGCTGCGCACCTCGCGTCGGCCGCTGGCTTCCCGTCGCATGCCGAGTTCCGTGGCGCTGGCCTGGGCCACGCTGCTCTCGGTGGCGGGTATCGGTCTGCTGGCCTGGCAGGTCAATGCCCTCACCGCCTGGCTGACGTTGGCTTCGCTGATCGGCTATGCGCTGGTCTATACCGCCTTTCTCAAGCACGCTACGCCCCAGAATATCGTGATCGGCGGGGTGGCGGGGGCCGCACCTCCGCTGCTGGGGTGGACGGCGGTAACCGGCCAGTTGGGCCCCGAACCGCTGCTGCTGATGCTGATCATCTTTGCCTGGACGCCTCCGCACTTCTGGGCGCTGGCGCTGCACAAGCGTGAGGAGTATGCCCGGGCGGGGGTCCCGATGCTGCCGGTGACCCACGGCGAAGCCTTCACCCGCCTGCAGGTGTGGCTCTATGGCTGGCTCACCGTGGCGGTCACCCTCATGCCCTTCGCCATCGGCATGAGTGGGGCCGTTTACCTGTTGGGTATGGTAGCGCTCAATGCGCGCTTCATGTTCTGGAACTGGAAGGTGTGGCGCGGAGAGGACGCCAGTGCCCCCCTGGCCGCCTTCTTGTTTTCGATTCGCTACATCCTCGGCGTCTTTGGCGTCCTGCTGCTCGACCACTACGCCATGGTCTGGTCGATCTGGGCGTAAAGCCAAGGCGCAGACGACGACGCCCGGGCAAGGCCGGGCGTCGTCTTGTCACGAGAAGCGTCCTTTACCAGAGGGTGACCAGCAGGAAGTAGGCCATCAGGGTCACCAGCAGAGTGCTGATCAGGTTGAGCATGAAACCGGCACGAATCATCGACTGGATCTTCAAGTGCCCCGTGGCGAAGACGATGGCATTGGGCGGCGTGGCCACCGGCATCATGAAGGCGCAGCTGGCGGCAATGGCGGCCGGTACGGTGATCAGCAGTGGCGAGATGTCCAGCGACAGGGCCAGTGCCCCTAGCAGCGGCAGGAAGGCGGCGGCGGTGGCGGTATTCGAGGTCACCTCGGTCAGGAAGATGATCACCAGGACCACCACGGCGATCATGGCTAGCAGTGGGAAGGTGCCGAAGATGGCCAGCTGCTCGGCGATCCAGCTGGCAAGTCCAGTGCGGGTGATGGTGCCGGCCAGGGCCAAGCCGCCGCCAAACAGCAGCAGAATGCCCCAGGGAAGCTTCTGGGCCTCTTCCCAGATCATCAGCCGCTCGCCGTTGCCGCGCCCGCTGGGTACCAGGAACAGTATCACGCCGGCGGCGATGGCGATGGCGGTGTCCGAAAGCCAGGGGAGGCCGATGTCATTGAGAACTGGACGCACTATCCACGCCAGGGCCGCTAGAGAGAAAACCGTGGCCACACGATTCTCGGCGGGGCTCATGGGGCCGAGCTTGGCCAGCTCGTTGCCCACCATGCCGGCGCCGTCTTCACCGGTTTCGAGGCGGAAGCCCCCGCGGGTCAGCCACCACCAGGCGGCGGCCATCATGGCGATGCTGATGGGCAGGCCGATCATCATCCACTGGGCGAAGCCGATGTCGATGCCTCGATCCTCGGCCAGATAGCCGGCCAACAGGGCGTTGGGTGGAGTGCCGATCAGGGTCGCGAC
>PWIZ01000031.1 GCA_003560175.1 Halomonas sp.
CCATCAATGCCCTGCCGAGAGGCGGGGTTTTTCTTTGGCCGATCGGGGAGACTTCCATGTCCCGCAACATCATCGTTCTTGGCGCCGGGATTGTCGGCGTTTCGGTTGCCTGGCACCTGGCGCAACGCGGTCACGCGGTCACCCTGGTGGATCGTCGCGAGCCGGGCCGCGAGACCTCCTTCGGCAACGCCGGCATCATCCAGCGCGAGGCGGTGCGTCCCTACGCCTTCCCGCGCGACCTCGGTACCCTGCTGCGCGTGCTGCCCAACCGCCAGGTGGACATTCGCTATCGTCCCACGGGCATGGTCAGCGCGGCGGGCCCGCTGCTGCAGTACTGGATCAACTCGGGCGGGGCGCGCTACGAGCGCATCGTTAACGAGTGGGCCTCGCTGATCATGCGTTGCCAGGACACCCACGCGACGATGATCGAGGCCTCGGGGGCCGAATCGCTGGTGAGCAAGGGGGGCTGGTTGGAGCTCTACCGAACGCGCAAGGCCCTGGAGGAGCGCCTGAAAGAAGCCCGCGAGAATCACGCGCGTTTCGGGGTTGAGTACGAGGAGCTGGACGTCGCGGCGCTGCAGGCCAAGGAGCCACATCTGGTCGAGGGTCTGGTGGGCGCCATTCATTGGACCCAGCCGTGGATGGTGGCGGATCCGGGCGCCCTGGTGCAGGCCTATGCGAAGAGCTTCGAGGCGCTGGGTGGCCGCCTGGTGCAGGCCAGTGTCGAGGACGTGCATCAGGTGGGCACCGGCTGGCGCGTGATGACCAGCGAGGGGGCCCTGGAGGCGGAGCAGGTAGTGGTGGCCATGGGGCCCTGGACCGGGGAGCTGCTGTCACGCCTGGGCCTGGACGCGCCGATGTTCGTGAAGCGTGGCTATCACATGCACTACTCGGCAGAAGATGGCGCGAAGCTCAATCACTGGGTGATGGATGCCGAGAGGGGCTTCCTGCTTGAGCCAATGCGAGCCGGTATTCGTCTGACCACCGGAGCCGAGCTGGCCGACCTGGACTCGCCGCCGAAGTATAAGCAGCTGGAGGCCGCCGAGAAGGCGGCGCGCAAGCTCTTCCCCCTTGGCAAGCGACGCGACGCCCAGCCCTGGAAGGGCGCGCGTCCTTGCATGCCGGACATGAAGCCGGTAATCGGTCCCGCCCCCGGCAAGCAGGGGCTATGGCTGGCCTTCGGTCACGGCCACCAGGGCTTCACTCTGGGGCCGGCCACCGGCGAGCTGCTGGCCCAGATGATGGATGGGGAGACCCCTGCCGTCGACATGACCCCGTTCCGTCTCGATCGCTTCTGATCTCGCTGCATGGTCGAGAGACTTGAGCGCCAACGGGCCCCTGGTATCCAGGCGCCCGTTGGCGTTGGGAACCTACGTTTGCAGGGCTCGCTACGAGGCCGCTCCGCCGTTGTTGTTGCCGTTGCTGCGATGGCGCCGCGTCAGATGCATGGCCAGCTTGATCAACACCGTGACCACGAAGACCAGCCAGCCGGCGGTAGCGAAGACGTTGAACAACAGCATCTTCTGCTGCCCGTTGAGCGGCGCCAGCAGATTTTCGATCACAATGCCGAACAGGAAGGCCAGCATCAGCGGCAGTGCCAGGATATGCATCCACATCTCGGTACGCCGCTTGCGCACATGGTAGCGGCGCAGCAGGATGCGGGTGGGGCGATGCACGAAGCTGACCAGTATCAGGGTCCCCAGCATCAGCAGGGCGGCCAGGGTGGGCTCGATGCTGCCTATCTGCGCCGTGAGGCTGACCGACCAGAACACCACTAGCCACGATAGCCCTGCCAGGACGGTGACCAGGTCGGCATAGTGGCGCACCTTCGGCATATTCACTTCCCTCTTTGGATCTGCGGGCATGATACGGGAATTCAGCGCCGGGTGAAGAGTCGGCGTACCCAGTACCAGCGATTGATCAGCAGCGCGGCGAAGATCAGCGCGCAGCCCGCCAGCTGCAGCGGCGTCATGGTCTCGCGGTACCAGGCGGCGGCCAGCAGCGCGGTCCAGACCGCCTCCAGCATCAGGATGACCGCGGCATGGCTAGGCGTGGTGAGCCCCTGGGCGTGTACCTGCAGGAAGAAGCGCAGGGTGCTGGCGAGCAGCACGCTGGCCGCCAACCAGCCCAGGGTCACGCCGCCGATGCGCGCCGGCCACGGCTCGATCAGCAGCGATGCCAGGCCCAGCAGGATCCCCACCACGGTCAGCTGAATGACCGTCAGCGGCAGGGCCGGCACGCGGTGCACCACCCTCGAGTTGACGTTGATCAGGATCGAGAAGAACACCGCCGAGGCGGTGATCAGGGCCTGACTGGCCTCGATGCGCAGGCCGGCATTCAGCGACAGCAGGGCGAAGCCGAGCAGGGCCACGGGCAGGGCAACCCAGGTGGTGCGCGGGGGACGGTCGCCGAACAGCAGCCGGGCCATCACCGGGACCAGCAGGATGCCCAGGCTGTTGATGAAGGCGCTCTCACCCAGGTGCCGGGAGTGGTGCAGGCCGAGTATCCAGAAGGTCAGGGCGGCGCTGAACAGCACACCGACGCCGGCGCCGACCATGACATCGCCGCGGGATAGCCGACCCAGGGAGGGCAGGGCAAAGGCGCCCAGAAGCATCCCCGCGAGCAGAAAGCGCGTGCCGATGAACAGCAGCGGCGGCATGCCCGCCAGGGCCTCCTTGGAGAAGATCCAGCCTGCCGCGGCCAGCAGCGTGACCAGCAGTAGCAGCAGATCGGCGCGCA
>PWIZ01000250.1 GCA_003560175.1 Halomonas sp.
CCCCCCGGACATTGCCGGGGGGTCGCTGTTGTGTCCGAGCCTTGGTCAGGCTGCCATGGCCAAGAAAATGGCCTTACTGGCGGATGCCTTCGAAGGTGACGTAGAGCTCGAGTGCGTGCATGGCCTCCGGGAGGGCGCTCATGTCGATGCCGAAGTCGCCCAGGGTCAGCATGGTGCTGCCCTCGAAGCCGGCACGGTAGCTCCCCCAGGGATCTTCGCCTTCGCCCACCAGCGTCACCGGCATCTCGATCGACTGGGTCTCGCCCTTGAGCGTCAGGTCGCCGGTCAACACGCCTTCGGCGTCGCCGCTGGGCGCAAAGCCGGTGGTGACGAAGGAGGCGGTCGGGTAGTCCCCGGCGCCGAGGAAGTCATCGCTCAGGATATGACGGTCGCGCTCGGCGTGATTGGTGTTCAGGCTGGTGACATCGACCTCCATCTCGAGGCTTGAGGCCTCGAGGTTCTCCGGGTCGTAGTGAAACTGACCGGAGAATTCCTCGAAGTTGCCAAGGATGTAGGAGTAGCCGAGGTGGTTGATCTTGAACTGGATGAAGGCGTGCTGGCCTTCGATATCCACCTTATAGTCATCGGCCTGGGCCTGGCTGACGCCCACAAGGGCGGTGGCGGCCAGGGCGGTGGCGAGTGCGGTCTTCTTGAACATGGAGTTCTCCTTTCCAGGGTGACGTTCCGAAGTCTTGTCAGAACGGTCGAAAAAACGGTCGAACCGGGCTCGCTGGACGAAACGGTGAGCGAGGCCCCCTCAGGGGCGCCGAGAGCGTGCCGGGGTGCACATGCGGCTCAGGGTGTCCTGACGATCCAGGAAGTGGTGCTTCAAGGCCGCCAGCAGGTGGCCACCGGCCAGCACCATGAGTATCACGGCGGCATACCAGTGGATCTCGCCGGCGATGCTCTCCTGGTTGGGCAGGCGGCTGATCAGCGCCGGCACCTCGAACCAGTCGAACACGCTGATGCCGCGACCGCGGGCCGTAGAGATCAGATAGCCGCTGAGCATTACCACCAGCAACACCAGGTAGAGCAGCGTGTGGCCCACGTGGGCGGCCAGGCGTTCGAAGCGGCTGCCGTGGGCCGCCGGCGTGGGGTTCATGAAGCGCCAGATCAAGCGCAGCAGAGTGGCGAAGAACAGCAGAATGCCGATGGAGCGGTGCCACCAGGGGGCCAGGTTGTACCAGGTGTCGAGATACCCCAGGTCGGTCATCCACCAGCCCAGCGCGAAGAGACCCAGGATGGTCACGGCGCTGAGCCAGTGCAGCAGGATGCTGACGATGCCCCAGCCGGTACGGGTATTGCGCCACATGGCGATGTCCTCGTGATCTCGATAATGGACAAAGCTTACCCTAGCGCATCATCAGCATCTGCTGAAAAAACCCGAACCAACCTTTCGTAAAAACCGTTAGCTGGCTAGCGCCTCCAACAGCAACTCGGCGGTAGGCGCGCTGGAGGCCGGGTTCTGGCCGGTGATCAGCTGGCCGTCGCGAAGCTGGAAGGGAGCGAAGTCGTCGTGGCTGCGCTGGTAATCCGCGCCCTGCGCCTTGAGGGCGTCCTCGAGCAGATGCGGCACCACGTCGCTGAGCCCCACGGCGTCTTCCTCACTGTTGGCAAAACCGGTCACGCGACGACCCTTGACCAGCGGCTCGCCATCCGCGGACCGCGCCTGCAGCAGCACCGTGGGGGAATGGCAGACCGTGGCAACGGGGCGATCAACGGCCAGGAAGCCCTCGATCAACCGCTTGGCGTCGGCATTATCGGTGAGATCCCACAGTGGGCCATGGCCACCCGGGAAGAAGAGCGCGTCGAAGTCGTCGACCTGAATATCGGCAAGCTTGTGCGTGGCGGCCAGCTGCGCCTTGGCCTCGGCATCGGCCTCAAAGCGCCGCGTCTCGTCGGTCAACGCCTCCTCCGCCTGGGAGTTGGGGTCCACCGGCGGCTGGCCGCCCTTGGGCGAGGCCAGGGTGATTTCGGCGCCGGCGTCCTTGAAGACGTAGTAGGGGGCGGCGAACTCCTCGAGCCAGAAGCCGGTGGCGTGGCCGGTGTCGCCCATGCGGTCATGGGACGTGAGTACCATCAGGATCTTCATCGTTGCCCTCCTCGGGCGCCAGGTATCAATGCGTGCCCTGGTGAGATGGCGGCTAACCGCGAGAGTTCAAGGCCGCAAACGACAACGCCCGCCCCGCCTGAAGCGGGACGGGCATCGAGACGTGCCTGAAGGGCGGGCTAGATCAGGGCGTCGAGGCCTCGGGCCAGGTCGGTGAGAATATCGTCGATGGCTTCCAGGCCCACGGCGACCCGGATCAGGCCCTCATGGATGCCGGCGCTGGCCTTCTGCTCCACGGAGAGGCGGCCATGGGTGGTGGTCGCCGGATGGGTGATGGTGGTCTTCACGTCGCCCAGGTTGCCGGTAATCGACAGCAGCCGGGTGGCGTCGATCACCGACCAGGCCGCCTCGCGCTCGCCCTTCCCTTCCCGGCCCTTCACCTCGAAGCCCAGCACCGCGCCGAACCCCTGCTGCTGGCGGGCGGCGAGCTCGTGCTGGGGGTGGCCGGGAAGGCCGCTGTAGTGAACCTTCGCCACCGCCGGGTGCGCCTCGAGCCACTCCGCCAGGGCCTGGGCATTCTCGCAGTGGGCCTTCATGCGCAGGTTCAGGGTCTCGAGCCCCTTGGTGAAGATCCAGGCGTTGAAGGGGCTCAGGCAGGGGCCGCAGGTGCGCACCACGCCGAACACCTC
>PWIZ01000208.1 GCA_003560175.1 Halomonas sp.
CGCATCGACGCCGAGGGCATGGAACACCATATCAGCCAGGAAACACTGGACATCATGCAGCGTTTCACCGAGACGCACCTCGACACCTGACCCGACCCGCGACCTCGCCTGGTAGCCACGCGCGCCAGCTTCGCCCCTGCATTAACTGTTCCATACCGATGGCTATCGACCGCCTCGTATCTCCCGGGCTGCGATCTCCGGATCGGGGCGGCCGCAGATGGCCGAGATCACCGCCAGGCCTCCGGCACCGGACTGACGCACCGCCGCGGCGTGCTCGGCCTTGAGCCCACCGATGGCTACCGCCGGCAGGGGGCTCGCCGCCACCAGCGAGGCCAGGCCCGTGAAGCCCAGCGGTTCGGCGTGGTCGTGCTTGCTGGGGGTAGCGAACACCGGGCCCAGCCCCAGGTAGTCCAGCCGCTCGGCATCGACTCGGTCCAGCTGGCCGTGGTGCTGCACCGAGAGACCGAGGAGCGCCCGCTCGCCCAGCGCGGCGCGGGCGGCGGCCACCTCGCCATCGTCCTGGCCGATATGCAGGCCGTCGGCGCCGCTCTCCATGGCCACCGTCAGGCGGTCATTGATGATCAGCGGCACGCCGCTGCCGGCCAGTGCCGCCTTGAGCCGGCGTGCCTGGTCGATCATCTCGCCATCAGAGGCGTGTTTGTCGCGCAGCTGTACCACCGTCACCCCGCCGCGCACCGCGGCCACCACGGTTTCCACCAGGCCGTGCCCGGTGCACAGGTCCGGGTCGGTGACGAGATACAGGGATAGATCAAGTCGCATTCGTTATCTCCAGTCGCAGGCGGCAGTTCAGGGCTTCGTCATCCAGGGCATACAGGGCGTCAAGAAAGGCCACGGCGAAGCTGCCCGGCCCCCGGGCACTCTCGCCGGCAAGTTCCCCGGCCGCGGCGTAGCAGGCCAGGGCCGCCACGGTGGCCTCGAAGGGATCCTCGGCGCCGGCCAGGAAGGCGGCCACGACCCCGGTGAGCGAACAGCCCAGGGTGGTGACTCTCGGCATCAGCGGATGCCCGCCGGATACCCGTGCCAAGCGTCGGCCGTCGGTGACGAGGTCCACCTCGCCGGTGACGGCCACCACGCAGCCGATACGGCAGGCCAGGCGAATGGCGGCCTGCTCGGCGGCTTCTGCCGGGTCGCTGCTGTCGACGCCGCGCCCACCGGCACCGCCTGCCTCAAGGGCTATGATCTCCGAGGCGTTGCCGCGAATCACCGTGGGCAGTCGCTCCAGCAGGCGCGCCCCGGTCTCACGTCGGTAGGCGGTGGCGCCCACCGCCACCGGGTCCAGCACCCAGGGCTTGCCCATCAGGCGGGCCGCCTCTGCAGCCTCGATCATCGCCTCCACCCAGTGGGGCGAGAGGGTGCCGATGTTGACCGTCAGGGCGTCGGCGATGGCGGTGAATTCGGCGGCTTCTTCGCGGGCATGCACCATGGCCGGCGAGGCGCCGATGGCCAGCAGCACGTTGGCCATGGTGTTCATGGCCACCAGGTTGGTGATGTTGTGGACCAGTGGTGCGCGCCCGCGCACATTCGCCAGATGTGTGGCGGGGGTCATCGAGGGAGAAATCGTGTGGGACATGCGGCCTCCCGGGCGTGGGAGGTGCAGGCAGGCGCCGGGGCCGGGTCTGCACGACTCCCTACGCCGGCACTATCCGGGTCAGGTTCCAAGGGTGCCTCTCAGCCGCGACAGTTATCCAGCGCGGCGCCCCTGTCGAGATGTTTGGTGGTTTCAGTGCTGATAATACGTGGCTTGGCTACCCAGGCAAGTAATAGCCGCCGGGAAGCCGTCTCCTGAATCGGGAAGCCTCACCGAAAGGCGATGCGGGTGCCATTGGCGAGCATCTCGTCCGGCGTCATCGCATGGCCCGGCACGCCGATCATCTCGTCACCGCACTGGTCCGACCAGGTCAGCACGCCATGGGTCAGGCCAAGCTCGCCGAGCTTGTCGCGAATTTCGCCGGTGCCCAGAAAGGTCAGAGTGTGTCCCTTGTCATCCGAGAGCTCCGAGACGCCGGTGCCATGATGGAAGCGCACCGTATAGATGCCGTCCATGGACTCCACTTCGACGATGGGCGAGAACCCTTGGGCGAGGGCGCGGGCCAGCTCCTTGAGGGTGATATGGTCACCCAGCTGGTAGGTATGGGCAGACATTGGAATCTCCAGGGTTGTTGATTGTGAACGTTGTACAATTAACGTAGAGCTATCTGAGGGCTTTTGCCGTAACTATTTCGCTATTAGGGCTTCGTTTTTTAGCGAAGTAAGGTGCTGTATAACATTGGCCTCGTCGGAGCTGGAAATATCCTGTCTCTGTCCTCATGCTCAGGGGATCGTTTCCCCATGATAGATAGGAGTCACCTATGAGCTTCAAGGGTGAGCAGCACCCCGGTGTTCAGACCCCCACCGCCGATAGCGCAGGCTTTCGCCTCAACCACACCATGCTGCGGGTGAAGGATCCCGAGAAGGCGCTGACCTTCTACACTCGGGTGTTCGGCATGCGGGTGCTGCGCCGCCTCGATTTCGAGGAGATGCGCTTCTCGCTCTACTTCCTGGCCAGGCTGGAAGAGGGCGATGCGGTACCCGAGGAGACGGGCGAGCGAAGCGTGTGGACCTTCAGCCAGAAGGGGCTGCTGGAGCTGACCCACAACTGGGGCAGCGAGAATCAGGCCGACTTCGCCTACCATGACGGCAACGCCGAGCCCCAGGGCTTCGGGCATATCTGCTTCAGCGTGCCGGACCTGGAGGCCGCCGAGGCCTGGTTCGACGCCAACGGCGTCGAGTTCGTCAAGCGCGCCGACCAGGGCAAGATGAAGAATGTGGTCTTCGTGAAGGATGTGGATGGCTACTGGATCGAGGTGGTCCAGGCTAACCGCCTGGCCGCGCTGGGCGACTGATCCAGGCACGGCACATGCGACGGCGTCACCCCGGGTCGGGGTGACGCCGCCTGTCATTCAGGGGGCGTCTCAATAGCCCGTCATCTCCAGATACCCCTCGCCCCGGCGCTCGTCGCTTTCGCGGTCGCGGGCTATCACCTCGCCCTCCCAGTAGGGCACCGAGGTATCCATCCAGCGCTCGGCGTGGGGCGCCTGCACGATCAGGTCGAGCTCGGCGGCGGGAACCTCGAGGCGCCAGCGGGTCGGCACCTCGCGGCCGGCCACGCTCGAGGTGTCCAGCGCGGTGAGGGCGAGTTCATCCGGGGCCAGGGCTCTGGGCTCGCCCGCGGGGGTGATCCAGGTGCCGGAGCGGTAGTCGCCCCCGCCCTCACCGCCGCCGCGCAGCTGGAAGGCCATCAGCCGATGGCCGTCGTCCAGATGCAGCGAGAACCAGTCCCATCCCGCCTGCTCGGGTCCCAGCAGCTGGCTGCTCCACTCCCGGTCGAGCCAGCCGCGACCGCTGACCGCATGCGTCTCCCCTGCCAGCACCACCTCGCCCTCCACCCGCCAGAAGGGTTGGCTGACGTACATGGAGCCCTGACCGTCGGCGGACTTCTGACTGAAGCCCTCGTTGCCATGGAGTACCAGGGGCCCCTCGGCGGTGAGGTCGAGCCGGTAGCCGACCCGGGCGTCGTCTTCGCCGTCGAAGGCGGTGAGGCGCAAGCGCTCGAAGGTGTCGGCATCGGGATCCTCCACCCGGGTGGCCAGCTGCCAGTCGTCGAGCCAGGCGCGGAAGGGGTGGGCCACGGCGCCGGCCTGGCCGGCGCGGTCACGGCTCTGGTCGGCGGAGTGGCTGCGGGCGAAGCGCTCCGCCACCGCGTGGCGCTCGCCCCGGGAGACCGCCAGATGCGCCATCCACAGCTGGTCGGCCACCCAGTCGCCCGGGGCGGAGCGCGCGTCCGGCGGTGTCTCTTCAGGAGGGGCGAGGGCCTGGCGGAACAGGGTCCACTGCAGACCCAGGGGCTCGCCGCTGTCGTCCTCCAGGTTGGCGGTGAGGTACCACCACTCGATGCGGTAGTCCGGATGGGCGCCATGATCCTCGGGAAAGTTCAGCGGGGTGCCGGGGCGCGCCTGGGTGTAGCCCTCGGCGCTCTCGCCTAGGCCGGCGAAACCGGCGCCCGAGCCCGCGGGTGGCGCCTCGTCGCAGCCGGCCAGGGCCAGCGCGCAAAGCAGCGCGGCAAGGAGACGGGGACGCAGGGCGGCGTGGCGCATCAGTCAGCCTCCTCGGCCAGCAGGGCCCGGGGCGGCGTGCGCCACAGGCGCAGCACCGGCAGGGCCGCGGCGGCCAGCGCCACCCCCACCGCGGTGGCCAGAGTCAGCAGGATCTCGCCGGGAAAGAGATGCAGCGGCAGGCGCCAGCCGAAGGCCGCCACATTGATCACCGCCACCAGCCCCCAGGCGATGGCGATGCCCAGCGGCACCGCCGCCAGGCCCACGGCCAGCGCCACGCCGCCCAGCTGGGCCAGCTGGAGCTGACCCAGCCGGGCCCGAGGCACGCCCAGGGCCCAGAGCGGTGCCAGCCGGCGGCGGCGCTCCCCGGCCTGGGCGAGCAGGCTGGCCAGCAGCGCCAGGGCCGCCACGCCCAGGGTCAGGGCGTTGAGAGCCCGGGTGATAGTGAAGGTGCGTTCGAAGATGCCGGTGGCGATACGCTTCACCTCGCGCTGGTCCATCACGCTGTCGCGGCCCAGGGCGAAGGCGTCGGCGAGCGCCTCGGTCAGCGCCGTCCCGTCGTCGCCTGCGGTGAGCACGATGCCCAGCGAGCCCGGCGGCGCGCCGAAGCGCTCGGTCAGGTGCGGCACGGCCAGCAGCACCTCGCCGCGGGGGTTGCCGTAGTCCGGGTAGATCGCCGCCACCTCGAGCCGGACCTCGCCGCCGGGTGCCTCCAGGCGCAGCCGGTCCCCCGGGGCGATGTCCTCGGCCACCGCCAGCTGCTCGTTGACGAAGGCCGCCCCGTCGCGAAATGCCGCCCAGGCCGCCTCGCGCCCGTCCCGGGTGGCGGCCAGCGGCCAGCTCGGGGTCAGCGTCTCGCCGGGGGTGATGCCGTAGAGCCCCACCGGCAGGTGGCGCTCCCGTGCGTCGTCTGCCTCGTCCCCTCCGGGCTCGATAGCCAGCAGGGGGGCCTCGCTGCGCCGGGTGGCCAGGCGCTCGGCCACCTCAGGGCGCTCGGCTAGCCAGTCGTCGATCACCGCGAACTGCTCCGCTGGCGGGCGCAGGTAGAGGTCGGCCACCAGGCGCTGGTCCAGCCACTCCAGGAAGGTCAGGCGAAAGCCGCCCACCATGCTGCTCACCCCCAGATTGGCGGAGAGCGCCACCAGCAGCGCCATCATGGCGAGCGACAGCCGCGGCAGCTGCAGCTGCAGGTCGGCCAGGGTCCACTGGGCAAGGGGTCGGCGCCGGGCCAGATGCGTCAGGCCGGCCAGGGTGACGCCCAGCAGCGGCGGCAGCCAGAGGGCGCTGGTCAGCAGCAGGGCCGCCACCAGGCCGAAGCCGGCCACCAGCCCCTCGCCCGGCGGCAGACGGGCGAGCCAGGCCGTCAGCGCCAGGCCCACCAGGGCCGCCACGCCCCCCGCGGCGGCCATCAGCCCGAGCTGGCGGCGGAAGCCGGCGCGCCAGGCCTGGGCCTGGCCCAGCCCCAGCACGCTGAGCCGCGCGGCTCGCCACAGCACCCCGCTACCGGCCAGCAGCAGGCCGCCGAGGGTGACCGCCACGCCGCCGGCCCAGTAGTGCCAGGGCAGGCGTAGCTCGGCGCCCACCCCGGCACCGTAGAGGCTGCCCAGGGTGGCGGCCACGTCGGGCAGCAGCACCCGGGCCAGCCACACTCCGCCGGCGATGCCGGCCAGGGCGCCGATGAGGCCGAGCAGCAGCAGCTCCAGGGCCAGCGCCGCCACCAGGGCGCGGCCGGAGACCCCCAGGGCGCGCAGGGTGCGCAGCATCCCCAGGCGCTGCTCCAGGGCAAGCCCCAGCGCCGCCTGGACGATGAAGAGCCCCACCACCAGCGCCAGCAGGGCCAGGGCGGTGAGGTTGAGATGGAAGCTTTCGGTGAGCTGGCCCGGCGAGACTAGCACGTCGGCCCGGGTCAGGGTCAGCCCGGCGGGCGCCTCGGCCAGGGCCCCCGGCGCGGCCACCAGCCGGGTGATTCGCTCGCCGCTCTCCAGCAGGGCCGCGGCGGCGGCGATATCCATCACCAGGGTATCCGGCGGCAGCGACGGGGCCAGGGTCAGCGGCGGCAGCGGGCGGCCATCGGCCAGCCGCGGGGTGGCGCCCTCGGCCTCGGCTCGGGCCAGGCCGAAGGCGGCCAGGAGATCCGGGGCCAGCCGGGTCTGCCAGGGGGGCGAGAGGAAGCCGGTGAGCTCACTGGTGCTGCCGGCGGTGGCAAAGCCGCTGTCGCCGGGCAGGGTGAGCGGGTCGATGCCGATCACCGTCAGCCGGGCGCCATCCGCTGCCTCGAGGGTGCCCTCCAGCAGCGGCGAGACCGGCACCCCCGCCAGGCGCAGGGCCAGGAAGTCGTCCCGGGTCAGCGTCTCGCCGTCGCGGCGCTCCAGGCGGTCCAGGCCGGTGGAGAAGAGGGCCTCGGCCCGGGCGTAGCTGTCCCGGGCCGAGGCGTTGATCGCCTGGACGCCGCTCCACAGGGCGCTGGCCACCCAGAGGCCCAGCAGCAGCATCACCAGTTGGCCGGGGTGGCGGCGGTAGTGGGAGAGCAGGGTGGTCAGGACCACGCGCATCAGGCGCTCGCCTCCGCGGCGTTGCGTGGCGTGAGCCGGCCGCGGCTGAGCATCAGGCAGCGGTCCAGCGGGGCGGCCACCCGGGGGCTGTGGGTCACCATCAGCAGGGTACCGCCGGTCTGGCGCACCAGCTCCAGCAGCAGCTCGAGCACCTCGCCGGCGGTGGCCTCGTCCAGGTTGCCGGTGGGCTCATCGGCCAGCAGCAGGGCGGGGCGGGGCGCCAGGGCGCGGCCGATGGCCAGGCGCTGCTGCTGGCCGCCGGAGAGCTGCTCCGGATAGCGGCGCTCCATCCCCGCCAGGCCCAGCCGGCGGATCAGCTCCGCCGACCAGGCCGGGTTCTCCACGCCGGCCAGCCGCGCCTGCAGGCGCAGGTTGTCGAGTACCGAGAGGCTCGGCACCAGATGGAACTGCTGGAACACCAGCCCCACCGTCTCCCGACGCAGCCGTGCCCGGTCGGGTTCGCCGAGCGACGAGATCGCCCGGCCGGCCAGGCGCACCTCGCCGGCATCGGGCAGGTCGAGCCCCGCGGCCAGGTGCAGCAAGGTCGACTTGCCGCTGCCCGACTCGCCCATCAGCGCCAGGCTCTCCCCGGCGCCCAGCGTCAGGTCGACCCCGTCGAGTACCGTCAGCGGCCCCTGGGGCGTGGCGTAGGCCTTGTGGACCTGGCGGAAATCAAGCATGGCGGGTGTCCTGTGGTGTTCCCTTGGGGATGGTGGCACAGATCGCCGTGCCGCCACAGTCGACTGACGGAGCAGTGAAGCCGTCGGGGCGATGGGGTATAACCGACCGGGCGAGCCGCGGATCCGCGGGCGATCAGCAAGGAGAACCGGGTGAGCGTCACCGTCTCGAGACATTTCGTCAACGAGCTGTTCCGGGGCGTGCCCGAGATGGCGGGCGAGCGCGGTGGGCTGCTGCGCCGCGCCGGGATCTCACCGCGGCTGCTGGAGTCGTCCCACGGCCGCGTCACCGTCGACCAGTTTGCCACCCTCTATCGGCTGCTGGTCAACGAGTGCGACGACGAGACCCCGGGCTTCTTCGCCCGCCCGCTGCGCGGCGGCACCCTCAAGCTGCTCTGTCTGAGCCTGCTGGAGGCGCCGACCCTCAAGGTGGCGCTGCATCGCTACCAGCTGTTCTTTCGCATCCTGCTCGACGACTTCGGCTACGAGGTCAGCCACGGCGACGACCTAGTGCGCATCGGCCTGGTGGAGACCCGGCCTACCGCCGGTAGCCGCATCCTGGTGCATGAGCTGATGCTCAAGCTGCTCCACGGCATCGCCTCCTGGATGATCGCCCGCAAGATCCCGCCGATCATGATGGAGTGCGCCTACCCCGAACCCGAGCACAGTGCCGACTACCGCTATTTCTATCCCGGAGAGCTGGCCTTCGACCGGCCACAGACGGCGATCTACTTCGATCGGGCGATTCTCGATGAGCCGATCCGTCAGACCAAGCAGCACCTGGGGGCCTTCCTGCATCGGGCCCCGACGGACTGGTTCTATGTCTCCTTCGAGGAGCGCCTGCTCTCCCATCGGGTCCGCGAGCACCTGAGCCGCCAGCACGCCTATTCCGCCAGCGTGGCCGCAGTGGCCGAGGCGCTGCACCTGTCGGTGCGCAGCCTGTCGCGCCGTCTGGCGGCTGAGGGCACCCGCTTCCAGGCGGTCAAGGATGAGTGTCGGCGAGACTTTGCCATCCAGGCGCTGACCCGCAGCGAGCAGCCCCTGCCGGCCCTGGCCGAGGCGCTGGGGTTCCAGGACCAGGCCTGTTTCAGCCGCGCCTTCCGCGGCTGGACCGGCGACACGCCCGCCGCCTATCGGCGGGCGCTGGCGGCGCCCCGCTAGCGGCGGGGCCCGGGGGGCTCACATCTCCTGGCGGATGCGCTTCTTGTCGAGCTTGCCGACGCTGGTCTTGGGGATCTCGTCGACGCAGCGGATCGTGGAGGGCAGCGCCCAGCGGTTGATCTGCCCCTCGCTGACGAAGCGCTTGAGGAAGGCCAGGACCGCCTCGCTGCTGGGCGGGTGGTTGAGGTCCGTGGGGACCACCAGAGCGGCGGGCCGCTCGCCCCACTGCTCGTCGGCGACGCCGATCACCGCCACCTCGGCCACGCCGGGGCACTGGGCGATCAGGTTTTCCAGTTCCAGTGAGGAGACCCACTCGCCGCCGGTCTTGATCACGTCCTTGATGCGGTCGCGGATCTCCAGGAAGCCGCGCTCGTCGAGGGTCGCCACGTCGCCGGTATGCAGCCAGCCGTCCCGCCACAGCTCCTCGCTGCGGGTGGTCTCCTTGTAGTAGGCCTGGGTGAGCCAGGGCGCCCGGGCCCGCACCTCTCCCACGCTCTCGCCGTCCTGGGGCAGCGGGGTCCCGCTCTCGTCCACCACCTGCAGATGCACCAGCGGCACTGGCACGCCGGCCTTGCAGCGCCACGGCAGCTGGGTCTCGAAGTCGGCCTCGGCGATATCGTGGGGCAGGATCGTCGCGGTGAGCAGTGGGCAGGTCTCGGACATGCCGTAGGCGCTGCGGGTATCGATGCCCAGCGCCCAGGCCTTGCGAGCCAGCGACTCGGTCAGCGGGCTGCCGCCTACCAGCACCTTCCAGCCGGAGAGGTCGACCTTGCCCGAGGTAATCGCCTCGGCGCCGACCACCATGCCCAGCAGGGTCGGCACGCAGTGGGAGAAGTCTACCTTCTCGCTGGCCAGCAGCTTGACCAGCATCTCCGGCTCGTAGCGCCCCGGATAGACCTGGGTGGCGCCGAGCAGGGTGGCGGTATAGGGCACGCCCCAGGCATGCACGTGGAACATGGGGGTGATCGGCATGTAGACCTTGTCCCGGTCGAGCAGCTCGAACCCCGGTGCCTGGAAGGTGCTGGCCTCGCCCAGGGTGTGCAGCACCAGCTGACGATGGGTGAAGAAGACCCCCTTGGGGTTGCCGGTGGTGCCGGTGGTGTAGAAGAGCGTGGCCACCGCGTTCTCGTCGAAGGTGGGGAAGTCGTAGTGGCCCGGCTGCTCGGCCAGCAGCGCCTCGTACTCGCCCACCAGGGGCAGGGGCGTGTCGATCTCGCCGGCCTCGTCCTGGCAGAGCAGGTAGCCATGGACGCGGGGCAGCCGCTCGTGCAGCGAGGCCAGCAGGGGCACGAAGTCCTGATGGACCAGCACGAAGGCGTCCTCGGCGTGCTCCATGGTGTAGTGGATCTGTTCCGGGGAGAGGCGCACGTTCACGGTGTGCAGGATGGCCCCCAGCATGGGCACGGCGAAGAAGGCCTCCAGATAGCGGTGGCTGTCCCAGTCGAGCACCGCCACCACGTCGCCGGCGCGCACACCCAGGGCGCTGAGCAGATGAGCGAGCTGGTGGACCCGTTCGCGGAAGCGGCGGTAGCTGTGGCGGCTCAGGTCGCGATAGACGATGGGGTTGTCGCCGGCCATGCGCACGCCGGACTCGAGCAGTTCACCGATCAGCAGCGGCGGATTGGTGGCCGACGGCGTGGGTGGCAGGATCCTGGGATTGACGGTGGTCATGGTTCTCTCTCCTTCGTCAGCAGCGTTCGATCAGCAGGGCGATGCCCTGGCCGCCGCCGATACACAGGGTGATCAGGCCGTAGCGGCCGCCGGTGCGCTCCAGTTCGGCCAGCGCCTTGATCGTCAGAATGGCACCGGTGGCGCCCACCGGATGCCCCAGCCCCACGGCGCCGCCGTTGGGGTTGAGTTTTTCTGCAGGGAAGTCCAGCTCGTCGGCCACCGCCATGGCCTGGGCGGCGAAGGCCTCGTTGGACTCGATGACATCGATATCGGCCATGGCGAGGCCGGCCTGCTCCAGGCAGCGGCGCACCGCGGGAATCGGCCCCAGCCCCATCAGGCGGGGGGCCACGCCGGCGGTGGTGCCCACCACAAGGCGGGCGCGGGGGGCGAGACCCCGCCGCTCGGCCTCGTCGGCGTGGGCCAGCACCAGGCTGGCCGCCCCATCGTTGAGGCCCGAGGCGTTGCCGGCGGTGACCACCCCCTCCTTCTGGAAGGCGGGCCTGAGCCGGGCCAGCTCCTCCAGGGTCACGTTTTCGCGCACGTGCTCGTCCCGATCGAAGCGCCGCTCCTGCCGGCCGTCGCGCACGGTGACCGGCACGATCTGCTCGGCGAAGCGTCCCTCGGCGATGGCCCGGGCCGCCTTGCGGTGGCTCTCCAGGGCGAAACGGTCCACCGCCTCCCGGGTCAGGCCGTGGCGGCTGGCGATGTTCTCGGCGGTGCAGCCCATATGGCCGCTGC
>PWIZ01000314.1 GCA_003560175.1 Halomonas sp.
GAACCCCCAACCTGCGGTTTTGGAGACCGCTGCTCTGCCAATTGAGCTACTGGCCTGTATCTGCCTCTTGACCACCCTTTGCAGGCAGTCTTGCAACAGCGGGCGCCATAATAGCGGATCATTATCCGCCTGGCAACCCCTACCCAGCCGCATACGACCGGGAAAAAGAAAAGGCGAGCCGTGGCCCGCCTTCTCAATTTGGAGCTCATGGACGGATTTGAACCGTCGACCTCACCCTTACCAAGGGTGTGCTCTACCCCTGAGCTACATGAGCAAAACTTGTGCATCGTCAGATGCTGGAGCGGGCAGCGGGAATCGAACCCGCATCATCAGCTTGGAAGGCTGAGGTTCTACCATTAAACTATGCCCGCCTACCCACTCTTGCTGCCTGACTCTCTCAAGAGGCGTCCGGCGAATTCTGGTGGAGGGGGAAGGATTCGAACCTTCGAAGCTTTCGCGGCAGATTTACAGTCTGCTCCCTTTGGCCACTCGGGAACCCCTCCAACTGGCGGCACATGTTACCACCCTTTTTCCCAGTGTCAAGATGCTGTTTTATCAGCCTTCTTGATTGGAAGCGCAAAGCCTTGTGGGTCTTGTCTTCCCCTTGGAACGCGGCGAATTGTGTCAAAGCAGCATGGAGAATGCAAGGCCCGCACGAATCTTTTCCAGCGCAACCGGTGCCGGCACCCTGGGCGCGCCGGACATCCGCCCGGCACGCTCGGCGGCAGTGAGCGGAAAGCAGGCCTCCAGCCCTCCATAAACCATGTCCGGCCAGACCGCATGGGGGACCTGGAGCCCCCGGGAGACCACCCGGGCATCACCGCCGGTCAGTAGCAATGGCAGAGCCACTCCCTCCATGTCGCACACTTCGGCATAGGTGCGATTGATGGCGCTCACCGCTGCCATATAGATCCCGTGATTGACCGCCTCTACCGTTCGCCTGCCAGGAACCAGAAGCTCCTCGGCTTCGCTGTCCGGGTCGATCGCCACGTTGCGGGTTCCCAGCTTCAGGCTCTCCTTCATCAGCCGCAACCCCGGCAGGATATATCCCCCCAGATGGCGCCCGCCCGGTAACACGAAATCGATGGTGATGGCACTGCCGCAATCCACCGCACAGCAGCCTCCCGCTAGCTGATAGCCTGCCAGCGCCCCCAGCCAACGGTCGACCCCCAGGCGCTCCGGTTCCTCGTAGCCATTGGTCACCCCAAGCGCCTCCGGCGTCGAGCGCGCCACATGCACGTGACCCACCTGGCGGTACAGCAGGGCCACCGTCTCATCCAGAACGGCACGCCGAGCCACGCTGGAGATGCGTACCGATTCCACGACGTCCAGGTCGGGAATATCCGACCCGGGGCGCCACTCCTCTCGGGTCCACACCGCGCCTCGCGACCGTATCTCGCTGCTATTGGCGTCTTTCAGCCGCCATTTAGTGAGGGTGTTGCCGATGTCCAGGTCGAGAATCATGGCCGCGCTCGCAGGCTGATTTCACCGCCGGCCAGCCGCAGCTGCTGGCCCTGCTGATTGACCAGCAGATTGCCCGCGGCATCCACGCCCTCCGCCACTGCCTGTTCGCGTTGCTGCCCCCGCAGAATATCCACCTCATGACCAGCGTAGGCGTGACGCCTGTTCCAATCATCCTGCCATTCCGCGAAGCCCCCTTTCTCGAAGTTGGCCAACAGCAGCAGGAGTGCATCGATCAATTCCACGGCGAGTTCGTTGCGCGACACCTCGGGCGCCTGGTCATGGATGGCCGCCGCCGGCTGATCCAACCCCTGGCGGAACGCCGGGGGAAGGCCAACGTTGATGCCCATCCCGACCACCACCGTGCAGGGCCCCGCCGTGTCTCCCGTCACTTCCACCAGGATCCCGGCCAGCTTTCCCAGGGCACCATCCGGTCCAGGGAGCAGCACGTCATTGGGCCACTTCAGGCGCGGCGCTACTCCGTGACGCTCCAGCACCTGGGCCAGCACCACCCCTACCGCCAGGCTGAGGCCCTCCAGGGCTGCCACACCGGACTCCACTCGCCAACCCAGGGAGAGCATCAGGCTACGCCCCCAGGGCGTGCTCCAGGTGCGCCCACGCCGCCCACGGCCGGCACTCTGCTGTTCGACCAGGCAGACCTCCCCATGGCCGGCCCCCTGATCGAAACGCTCACGCAGGAAGGCATTGCTCGAGGGCAGGGTCTCCTCGACGAAGAGCCGTACCAGCAGCCCGCGAGACTCCTTCGACAGGCCAGCGACGATACGCGCCCCATCAAGCAGCTCCAACGGCTCGGCCAGTCGGTAGCCCTGCCCCTTTACCGCCTCCATAACGATCCCTAGGGCCTCCAGCTTGCGCAGTTGCTTCCACACGGCCGCCCGCGACACGCCGAGCTGCTCGCCGAGCTGCTCGCCGGAGTGGAACTCGCCATCACTGAGCAGGCGAATCAGGTCTCCGATGGTCATTCGTAACCCTCAGACGGGAAAGGGCTCATTCTAGCGGATGCGAGCCTCCCCCGGAAACGCCAAAGGCAGAAACACCAATCCTCTGGTCTCTGACGAGGCCAGGGGATTGGACAGCCAGGGAGGCGGAACGCAAATAGCCCCGCCCTCTTTCGAGGGCGGGGCTATTTTATATGGGTGACTGAATATGGGTGCCTGACGATGGCTTGGCCGGGACTCTTCATGGGGAGCGCCCCTAGAACGACGAAACCCCGACCATTGGCCGGGGTTTCTGAATAAGTGCCTGAC
>PWIZ01000032.1 GCA_003560175.1 Halomonas sp.
AATGGTAATTTTTTTTGCTAAAGTCTTGAAAAAGCCTTAATAGAGTGATATTATCATAGTTAGAGAAACGACCTTTAATCTTGGGAGGGGGGAGGTAATGTTTCTAGATAAGTTGATGACTTCACGGCCAAATGTGTAAAAAGCCAAATTTTATCAGTAAAATTTAGGGCGAAAATAGAGGCTGATTTTTGATGTTGTCAACATTTTTTATATCTTGATTCTTGCCAATCCATCATGTATAATGGGTTTATCATTAGTAACTTATTTTAGCTAAAATTGATTGGGAGGTATGTTAAAGTAAGGGTATGCTTAAAATAATTGGTATACTAGTGATTGACATTGTATGTCGTTTCTAAAACGAGAGAAACACAACTGTATTACCTAAACTTGTTACCAAAAAAAATTTAAATTATAAAAGGAGGTACAAGGGTGTATAGGGGATTAAGTGTGCACCCGAGGGATTTATGAAATTTAAAAGAATATTTTTAGTATTTGCACTAATGCTGTTTATTGGATCACTTGCAGCATGTGCCGGCACCGAAGGACCGACTGGCCCACAAGGCCCACAAGGTTCTACTGGCCCACAAGGCCCAACTGGACCGACTGGACCTGCTGGACCTGCCGGACCGACTGGCCCACAAGGCCCTACCGGACCTGCTGGTGAAGATGGCGAAGATGGTGAGGACGCACGGGATGTTGAGTTCCGTACAACGGATACTCATATTCAATGGCGTTACTTTGGTCAAACAACATGGATCAATTTATTACCATTAGAGCAAATCACTGGCGCACCTGGTGAAGATGGTACTGATGGTCAAGATGGTACTGATGGTCAAGATGGTGAAGATGGAATTAGTATCACTGATGCTACCATCAATGAAGAAGGCGAACTCATCGTTCATTTTTCAGACGAGACTTATGTTAATTTAGGTGTCGTTGTTGGTGAAGATGGCGTTGACGGCGAAGACGGTGTTAGTGTTATTGATACCGAAATCAACGAAGCTGGTGAACTTATTGTTACACTATCTGATGACACAGTTATGAACCTAGGTGTTGTCGTTGGTGAAGATGGTACTGATGGTATTGATGGTGAAGACGGCCGTGAAGTTGAATTAGCCGTTGTTGATGGCGAATTGTTCTGGCGTTACCTAGGTGAAGAAGAGTGGAATTTACTCGTTGACCTTGATGAACTATTAACCATTACTGAACCAGACCCAGAAGCGATTGATGGTGTCTTTAGAATTTACGAACTTGTTTTACCTAACCGTATTGTTGCATTTGGAGAAACCTTTGATCTTAATGATGACGTTTTCTTATACGATGCCGAAGGTGAACAAATTGCTTATGGTGTTGACAATGTATTTAATCATTTAGCTGCTGATGTTCGTGTTACAGACATGAGCCTTAATTATGAAGGTGAAGTTGTATCACTACGTCTTGCTAGTACCAATCCAGCAATTAAAGTAACTGATGACGATGTTGCTGAAATCGTTACTGGTCCTGCCATTGAAGTTGAGTATGGCACAACCATTGAAGCGTTCTTAGCTGCAATCGAATCTTATGATGGCACTGAACAAACTTATGCAATTTATGATGAAGACGATGACGCAGTTACTGAAGGCTACATTGGTTTAGACTTCTATCTTGAAGTTACTGCTGAAGACGGTACTTCAAAGATGACTTATCCATTTGAGTTAACTGATGTACCAATGGGTGACTTGGTTGTTACTGAAGATTTTGATGATTTCTGGTTAGCAGTTGATAATGAAATCAATGAAATTTGGGTACGTCCAGGAACTCTAGCTGCAGAATTGTTTGATGGTTTAGACATAGATGAAGCCTATGAAGGATATTATACATTTGACGGCAACATCTATAACTCTGAATTTGAAACTAAACAAGCTCCAGAACTTTCAACTGGTGATAAAGTTCATATTGAAGCCACAGCATATGAAACTGTAGAAGCTGTTTATGTTGTACGTATCGTTGAAAGTGATAATGCAGATTTAGATTATACTAAAGACATGAGTATTGTTGAGATTGATGGTACAGTTGTTCATGTCCTTTGGGGAACTACCTTACAAGATTTAATTGATGCTATCGATTTAGATTCTGTTAAATCGCTTGAATATTTATATGACGGCGAGACAATGGAATTTGATGGTGTTGGTGACTTTGAAGGTATTGAAGATCCTGAAGATCCTGGAGAATATATTCTAGAAAAAGGTAATGCACATCTCATTAGAGATTTAGTGCCATATCTAACACTTGAAGTAACTTCTGAAAGTGAAGAAGTTACCGTTGAGTACACATTTGCTATCGTTGATAGTAATCAAACTGATATCGAAATTGCAGAAGACATGGACACAGATGTCACTGCTATTGATTTAGGTGACATGGAAATTCATGTACGTTATGACTTGACCGTATCTGGTTTAGAAGCTGCGATTGAAAAAGTAGACGGCTCACCACTTGGTGACATTAGTGTCTATGACGCAGATGAAGAAGTCAGAACTGGACGCCTCTACACTGGTGATACAGTTGTCATTACTTCTGCAGATGGCGAAGAAGAAGCTACATTTACCATCTTTGTTGAAGCTGCAATCGACAACACTGACTTAACACTTGTTGAAGAACCAGTCGTTATTACCAATGTTTCTGGCAATGAAATGCATGTTCTTGCTGAAACTGCTGTTGGTAATGCTACAACTAGTTCAGATATATGGGAC
>PWIZ01000256.1 GCA_003560175.1 Halomonas sp.
ACCGAGCTTGCGATATTGAACGGCGCCAGGCCCATGTTGGCCAGGCGGGTGAGGGTCTCCGCGGCGGAGTTGGTGTGCACCGTGGAGAGCACCAGGTGGCCGGTCTGGGAGGCCTTCACCGCGATCTCGGCGGTCTCCAGATCGCGGATCTCGCCCACCATCACCACATCCGGGTCCTGGCGCAGGAAGGCGCGCAGGGCGCTGGCGAAGTCCAGGCCGATCTTGGGCAGCACGTTCACCTGGTTGACCCCGGGCACCTTGATCTCCACCGGGTCCTCGGCGGTGCAGATGTTGCGCTCTATGTCGTTGAGCAGGTTGATGCCGGTATAGAGGGTCACCGTCTTGCCGCTGCCGGTGGGGCCGGTGACCAGGATCATGCCCTGGGGCTGATCCAGCGCCGTCTCGTACATCTTGCGCTGCTTGGGGGTGAAGCCGAGATGCTCGATGCCCAGCTGGGCCGAGGCGGGATCGAGGATCCGCAGTACGATCTTCTCGCCGAACACCGTGGGCAGCGAGTTGACGCGAAAGTCGATGGAGCGGGTCTTGGAGAGCTTGAGCTTGATGGCGCCGTCCTGGGGCAGGCGCCGTTCCGAGATATCCAGCCGCGACATCACCTTGAGGCGCGCGGCGATGCGGGTGCGCATGGCAAAGGGCGGATGGGCCACATCGTGGAGCATGCCGTCGATGCGAAAGCGCACCCGGTAGCTGGTCTCGTAGGGCTCGAAGTGGATATCCGAGGCGCCGCGGTGGATGGCGTCCAGCAGGATCTTGTTGACGAACTTGATGATCGGCGCGTCTTCGCTGGCGGCGTTGGCCGCCTGCACGTCCACTTCGTCGTTCTCTGCATCCCCGCCGTAACCCAGCTCGCCGATGGCATCATCCACCCCCTTGAGCTCGTCGAGCATGCTCTTCTCGCTGGAGGCGAGGTAGCTCTCCAGCACCGGGCCGAGCTGATCCACCGGGGCCAGCACCCCTTCGGGGGTCAGGCCGGTGGCAAACTGCAGCTCGTCGAGCAGCGCCAGGGTGGAGGGGTAGGGCACGGCCACGGTGAGCCGATGACCGCGCTTAATCAGCGGCAGCACCTTGAGCTTGCGCAGGATCTTTTCGGGAAAGGCGTCCGCCTTGGGCAGCGTCTCCGGGCGGATGGCGTCCAGATCCAGCATCGGCAGGCCATACTCCCAGGCGGCGGAGAGCGTGGCCTGGCGGGCGGAGATCAGCCCAGTATCGATGACGTGCTCCATCAGCGACACCTCGCCCTCCCGGGCCTCCTGCTCGGCGCGCACCGCGGCGGCGCGGTTGATGCGCCCGTCCAGCACCAGGCGCCGCGCCAGGCCGCGCAGGCCGCTGGTGTTACCGCCGCGGGCGCTCTCCGGAGCCGGGCTGTGTAAAGAGCCTGGCGGAGAGTCCAGAGGGGGGGCGCTCGGTGGGGTATGGTAGTCGTTCATGGGCGCTCGCTGCGGTTGGTCGGCGTCAGGGCCCATTCTAGCCGCCCCCACACCCGCCCGCCCAGTACGTAACTACGCACCTTCAACCTTTTGCGGTGCGCGTCTCATGCTGGAGGGGGAGATTTTGCCTTTTGTGCCCTTTTTTTACTTCCAAGGTTGCGAGGCCTGACACTCCCCGCCCGCCGCGCTTCGCGCTTTGGGCGAGGGTTCCAAGGTCGCCCTCAGAACCTTCCTGCTTCGACACGCCTTCACTAGGCAGCGGCTAGGCCGCTGCCCCCGCTCCAGTCGCTCCACAGGCTAACCCCGCCAGCCCGGCGGTTCGGATATTCCTGGCGGCATTGATGTCGCGGTCGATCGCTTGCCCGCAGCCCTCGCAGTGCCAGTGACGCTGTGAAAGCGGCAGCTTCTCAACCTTGTGCCCACATCCATGGCACAGCTTGCTGCTCGGGAACCACTGACTCACTTTCACCACTTGCCGTCCCGCCCACTCGGCCTTGTAGTCAAGCAGGCGCACGAACTCGCCCCAGCCGGCATCACTGATGGCTTTAGCCAGTGAACGGTTCTTGATCATGCCGGTGATGTTGAGCGACTCGACACACAGCACTTGGTTTTCGTTGACGAGCGTGCGGGTCGCTTTATGGATGGCGTCGCGGCGACAATCCGCGATCTTGGCATGTAATCGCGCCACCTTCTGGCGCAGCTTGTTCCGGTTGCGCGAGCCTTTCTGCTTTTTCGCCAACCGGCGTTGCAGGGACGCCAGCTTCGCCTCATGGCGTTTGAGGTGGCGAGGATTGCCCGACTTCATGCCCTCGCTGGTGATGAAGAGATCGGTCAGGCCCAGATCGATCCCGGTCATCTGCGGCGTGATCGGCAGCGCCTCGGGCGAGAACTCACACAGGCAGCTGATGAAATAACGCCCGGCACGATCCCTGGATATCGTGATGCTGGAGGGCTCACTGGGCAGCGGGCGGCTCCAGCGGATCGGCAAGGGAGCTGTCGATTTGGCAATGGTGATCTCGCCATCCCGATAGCGGAACGCGGCCTTGGTCAGCCGGATCGACTGCCTGCCGTCCTTACGCTTGAAGCGCGGATAGCCTGCCTTCAATGCGGGGTTGAAGAAGTTGTCGAAGGCGGCTTTCTGATCACGCAGGGTTTGTTGCAGTATCACGCTGGAAACGTCCTTCAACCAGGGATACTCAGCCTTCAGCGCCACCAGCCGCTTTTCCGCCGCTGAGTGCGATATCGACTGCCCGTGCGTCTGAT
>PWIZ01000080.1 GCA_003560175.1 Halomonas sp.
GCGAAGTGGAAGCTCGCCACGTGGCCGTCGGCGGGGGCGGACATGGTGTGCTCCATCTTCATGGCTTCCATGACCATCAGCGGCATGCCTTTCTCTACCGTCTGGCCCGGCTCCACCAGCAGCGCGACCACGGTGCCGTGCATGGGCGCGGTGAGGGTGGATTCCGCCTCGTGCTGGCCGTGGTCGATGGCGTCGATGCGGCGCCAGAACAGGCGGGTCTCGCCGGCCGGGTCGACCATCACCACCACGCCGTTGTCGCCCAGGCGGGCCTGCAGGCGGCGGCGGTGGCCGTTGAGGGTGACCGCCACGGCGTCGCCTTCCAGGTGCTGCAGGCGGGCGGTCAGGGTCTCGCCGCCGATGGTCAGGTGCCAGGGATCGGCGTCGGTCTCTCGGGTGCCCTCGACGATGACCACGCCCTCGGCGTCCGGTGCCTGGGCATTGGTCAGGTTCTGGCCGGTGGGGCACAGGGCGAGGCGGATGGTGTGCGGGGCGTTGAGGCGGAAGCCGTCATGACGATCCCAGGGGGAGTCGCTCTCGCACTCCCGGGCCAGCTGGTTGAGGCCGATCAGCGCGGCGCCGGCGTAGGCATTGATGTCGTACTCCACCGGGGCGAAGAGGGTGGCCTCGTTCTTCTCGATAAAGCGGGTATCGAGCTCCGCGTTGCGGAAGGCCGGGTGGGTGGCCAGCCGCTGCAGGAAGGCACGGTTGGTGACCACACCCTGCACATCCAGCGCCGCCAGTGCCCGGTTGAGGGTGGCCAGGGCCTGGTCGCGGTCGTCGCCGTGGACGATCAGCTTGGCGAGCATCGGGTCGTAGTGCATGGAGACGACATCGCCGGTCTCCACGCCGCTGTCCAGGCGCACCTTGGTGGGGTCCAGGCCGGCGCCCTGGAGGTCCATGGCGAAACGGGTCAGCTCACCGGTGGCGGGCAGGAAGTCCTGCTCCGGGTCCTCGGCGTAGAGGCGCGCCTCGAAGCTGTGGCCGGTGATGGTCAGCTCCTCCTGCTTGAGCGGCAGGCGCTCGCCCATGGCCACGCGGAGTTGCCACTCGACCAGGTCCTGGCCGGTGATCATCTCGGTCACCGGGTGTTCCACCTGCAGGCGCGTGTTCATCTCCATGAAGAAGAAAGAACCATCCGCGTCCAGGAGAAATTCTACCGTTCCGGCGCCCACATAGCCGATCTCCTTGGCGGCGCGCACGGCGGCCTCGCCCATCTCGCAGCGCAGCTCGGGGCTCATCCCCGGGGCCGGGGCTTCCTCGAGCACCTTCTGGTGGCGGCGCTGCACGGAGCAGTCCCGCTCGAAGAGGTAGACGCCGTTGCCGTGGCTGTCGCAGAACACCTGGACCTCAACGTGGCGCGGCTGGGTCAGGTACTTCTCGATCAGCATGCGCTGGTCGCCGAAGGCGGCCTGGGACTCGCGGCGGCAGCCGTCCAGGGCGGCCTGGAAGCCCTCGGCGGACTCCACCACGCGCATGCCCTTGCCGCCGCCGCCGGCGCTGGCCTTGAGCAGCACCGGGTAGCCGATCTTGTCGGATTCGGCCTTGAGCAGAGCGTCATCCTGATCGTCGCCGTGGTAGCCGGGCACCAGGGGCACGCCGGCGTGGGACATGCGCTCCTTGGCGGCGGACTTGTCGCCCATGGCGGCGATGGCCGAGGCGGGCGGTCCGACGAAGGTGATGCCGGCCTTCTCCAGGGCCTCCACGAAGGGGCCGTTCTCGGAGAGGAAGCCGTAGCCGGGGTGGATGGCGCCGGCGCCGGTGCGCCGCGCCGCCTCGATCACCGCCTCGACCTTGAGATAGCTCTCGCGGGCGGCGGCGGGGCCCAGGCGCACGGCCTCATCGGCCTCGCGCACATGGCGGGCGTTGGCGTCGGCATCGGAGTAGACGGCCACGGTGCGCAGGCCCATGGCCCGTGCGGTGCGCATCACCCGGCAGGCGATCTCGCCGCGGTTGGCGACCAGCAGGGTGTCGAATTTCTTTACTTCATGGGTCATGAGCGTGGCTCCGCGGCACGGTTGTTATGACTGACGTCGGCCTGTCGTTGATGATCGGCGGGTGAGTTCCAGTCGGGGCGGCGCTTCTCGAAGAAGCTGGCCAAGCCCTCCTGACCCTCGGCGCTGACGCGCAGTTCGGAGATCACCCGGCAGGTATGCTCGCGGGTGGCCTCGCTGTCGGGCTCGCGGGCCACCTCGGTGAGCAGGGCCTTGGTGGCGCGCTGGGCCTGGGGCGAGCCGGCCAGCACCCCATCGAGCATGGCGTTGACGGCGTCGTCGAGGGCGTCATGGGCCACCACCTGATGGGCCAGGCCCAGGGCCAGGGCAGTATGGGCGTCCATCACCTCGGCGGTCAGGGCGTAGCGGCGCATCTGGCGCGAGCCGATGGCGCGCTGCACATAGGGACTGATCACCGCCGGGGAGAGGCCGATCTTTACCTCGGAGAGGCAGAACTTAGCCTTCTCGGAGGCGACGACGATGTCGCAGCAGGCGGCCAGGCCCACGGCGCCGCCAAAGGTGGCGCCCTGCACGCGGCAGAGGGTGGGGCAGGGCAGGGTGTCGAGCCCGTGCATCAGCGCCGAGAGCTTGCGCGAATCACTCAGGTTGCCGTCGAAATCATACTCGACCATGCGCTTCATCCAGCCCAGGTCGGCCCCGGCCGAGAAACTCTTGCCCTCGGAGCCCAGCACCACCGCGCGCACCTCGCCATGGA
>PWIZ01000321.1 GCA_003560175.1 Halomonas sp.
CACTGCCGCTCGCCGCCTTCTGGGCAGCCTGTTGGCCACCGGCGAGACGCGCCTGCGTCTCGTCGTTGTGGAACTCGAGGAGGAGCGGGTCCGGCTGGTGAGCCTGCTGCTGATCGTCGGGCTCAGCCTGATCCTGTTGATGCTGGGCATCGGGGTACTGGCTACCTTGGTGATCGTCGCCTTCTGGGACAGCTATCGACTCACCGCCATCGCCGTCAGCGCCGGTATTCTGCTGGGCGGCGGCCTGCTCCTTGGGCTGAGGGCGCTACAGCTGGCCAAGCGGCGCACCCTGCTGGCCAGCACCCTCAAGCACCTGGCCACCGACCGCGAGCTGGTGGAGCGCGACCGCCGGGAGGGACGCCATGAGCGCTGATCCCATGTCTCGGCCGTCGGTACGCCGCGAAGCGC
Source organism: Halomonas sp. (assembly GCA_003560175.1). Taxonomy (GTDB): domain Bacteria; phylum Pseudomonadota; class Gammaproteobacteria; order Pseudomonadales; family Halomonadaceae; genus Halomonas. Next base: position 409 of record PWIZ01000321.1, read on the forward strand.
CGGAGCCCTGCCGCGCCGAACGCAAGTCACAGCTGGAGGCCAGAATCGAGCAGCAGCGTATCGACATCCTGGTGGAGGCGAGCCGCTACCGCGAGGCAAGCCGCCCCATCGATGAAGGATGGCAGACACTGATGCGCTTCAGGGCCCCGCTCTACGCCCTGGGCGGCTTGCTGCTGTTCAAGAGCGCCCGTCACCCGAATTCCCTGCTGCGCGTCGTCAAGCGGCTGGCGGCCGGCGGCCTGCTGCTGAGACGGGCCCGGCGCATGCTGCTCTGATGTCCGACTGCCTACCTATTCCAGCGCCGTAGACGGCAGGTGCGGCACCGCGGCCAGCCACTCGGGCACCTTGCCCTCCCCCCTGGCATCCTCGACCCAGACCCCGGCCTCCTCCTCGAACAGCAGGACCGCCAGGGTCTTTCCCCAATTCGCCCAGTGGTCGCAGGCATCGTCCATCAGCGCCAGGAAGGTAGCCATGGCCACCCCGTCGGCCGGGGCCGCAGGAACCAGGACCACTCGCACCCCACATGCCTCCCAGTCGAGCTCGGTCAGACAGTCCCAGGCCGCGTCCCAGTTACGGCCAAAGTGGGCGGGAAAGGCCAGGCTCACCGCCAGGGCATCGAGCAGTGACTCGCGGGTCCAGCGTCGGCAAACGGGCAGACGGTGCAGGCACAGGCCCTCGGCTTCATCAATGCCCATGGCGCCTGAGGCCCCGAGACGGTAGATGCCGCTGCGGGCGGGATCCGCCAGGAAACGCGCCAGCGCCTGGCTGGAGGCATGCGGTGTCATCGACGATCCTCCAGCACCCGGAAGGAGGCGTAGTGGTCATCGGTATAGTAGAAGATTTCCGGCGGGTTGCCGCCGGTGACGATGCGCCGCGCACCGCGATGGGAGAGACCCGGGGTCTCGACGGTGAACTCGCGGTAGTAGCCCCGGGGGCGCTGGGGCAACAGCCGCTCTCGATTGTGGAAGGTCGTGCCGTCCTGGGAGTGCGGGAAGGGACCGCCCCGCTCGATCAGTCGCAGTGTCTCATCGACCTGGACCTGCCCCGGCAGGCGCTGCTCGACGGCCTCGGGCTCCCCGGACCCTAACCAGGACCCCAGCTCAGCGAACTGGGAGAGGCCAGCCAGGGCCAGCAGGGCGATCAGCAGTATCTTCTTCATGTTCCTCTCGACGGAGACGATCAGGGGGAGTCATGATGCCGCGAGACGGCGCCACCCACCAGCCGCGGATGACGCGGGTCGCCGGACCGCGCTATGGTTTAGTAACGGCGCTACGTCAATCAGCCCGTCCCGTCGACGAAAGACCCGATAACGCAAGGAAACTCCCATGCCCCTCGCCATTACCCTGCACGTGCTCGCCTCCGTTATCTGGGTGGGCGGGATGTTCTTCGCCTGGATGGTGCTGCGGCCAGTGGCCGCCGGGCTGCTGGAGCCGCCGGCCCGCCTCTCGCTGTGGCGCGGCGTCTTCGACCGCTTCTTCCCCTGGGTGTGGGCGTCAGTGGCAGTGCTGCTGGTCACCGGACTGTGGATGCTCTTCGCGGTGTTCGGCGGCATGGCCGGGGCACGCTGGCACATCCACCTGATGCTGCTGCTGGGCCTGGCGATGATGGCAATCTACCTGCACGTCTGGTTCGCCCCCTATCGCCGGCTATGCCGCGCCGTGGATGCCGCCGACTGGCCCGAAGGCGGACGCCAGCTCGGCCAGATACGCCGTATGATCGGCCTGAACCTGATTCTCGGCCTGCTCACCGTGGCCATCGCCAGCGGCGGGCGCTATATCTGAAGCGCCGGCTCGTGGGCCCTGTCATCCGCGTGGCCACCGGGTACCCATCGCATACAGCGAGCCCCGTGGGCCAGGCGCTTCTCGAGGAAGCCCCGGGTCCTCGCCTGGCCTTCACTCTCGTCGCCGGACCATACCGCCAGGGTGGCCAGAAAGAGCCCGGTCAACGCCATCTCTTCCACCTGGGCGCGCCGGGTGCCGTAGGGCGCAGGCAGGCGGGCCGCCTCCCGCCACCACTGCACGGTGCGCGACAGATCGAAGACCATCGGCACCCAGGTGTGCAGGTGCGGGAGATGGGCCTTGGTTCGCAGCATCATCACCGTGACACGGCGATGAACGGCAAGGGCATCGAACCAGGCCAGCAGGCAGTGCGCAAGGCGCTGCGCCTCGGGCCAGTGGTGGAAGCCGTCGGGCTTGTCGGCCAGCATCGCTTCCAGGCCACGCTGAAACCAGGCGTTGGCCACCGCGTCGAGGTCGCGGAACTCGGCCAGCACCGCGGCCATCGGCAGATCCAGGCACG
>PWIZ01000152.1 GCA_003560175.1 Halomonas sp.
AGGATCTCGAGGATCTTGAGGTCATAACGATCGAGCTTCATGGGTTTCTCTAGTGAAGGGTTCAGCCCAGCGAGTCCACCACGTCGGCGATCACCGCGATGGTGTCGCCCATGTTGACCAGGGCCGGATGGCGACGGGCGGCCAGCACCCCGCTGCGGGAGGCATGATACGCCACCGGCGGGGGGCCGCTGCGGGTCATGTCGTAGACCCGGGCCACCTCCTCGCCTTTTTCCACCCGCTCGCCCAGGGCGAAGGCCAACTCCAGCACGCCGCTGTGCTGGCTCTGCACATAGCAGCTGGCATCGGGCATATCGAGGTAGACCTGGGGCGCATCGGGCATCGCCACCTCGCCGGCCATCAGGCCGTAGTGGATCAGGAAGTTGCGCACGCCGCGCTCGGTGATCGCCATGCTCTCGGGCGTGGAGGTGCCGCCGCCGCCGAGTTCGGTGGCCACGAAGATCTTGCCCTGGCTCTCCACCGCGGTGTCGAACAGGGCCGCGGCGTCGAGTTCGAACATCATCATGGCGTAGGGCGCACCGAAGGCCTTGGCACCCTCGAGTGCACGGCGCTGCTGCTCGGCGTCCTCCAGCATATGGGAGGCGCCGAAGGGAATGATGTCCAGGGTGCGCCCGCCGGAGTGCAGGTCGAGCACCACGTCACACATAGGCACCATCACTCGGGTGAAGTAGTCGGCGATCTTCTCGGTGACGGTACCGTCGGGATCGCCGGGGAAGCTGCGGTTGAGGTTCCCGCCGTCGAGCCCCGAGGTGCGTTTGCCGGCCGTCACCGCAGGCGTATTCATGCAGGGCACGATGATCACCCGGCCGTTGACCTCCTCGGCCTTGAGCTGGCTCGACAGCTTGAGCAGCGAGGTGATGCCCTCGTACTCATCGCCGTGGTTGCCGCCGGTGAGCAGGGCCGTGGGGCCCTCGCCGTTCTTGACCACGGTGACCGGGATCATCACCGCCCCCCAGGCGGAGTCGTCCACGGAGATGGGCAGCTTGAGGAAGCCGTGCTGGACGCCGTCGGCGTCGAAGTCGACGGTGGCACTGATGGGGCTGGGCCGCATTTGGCTGGGAGACTGGGTCATATTGGAAACTCCTTGTTCTAGTGTCGCATGGGTCCCATGGCCCCATGCCACTCGGGGCTGATCTGGCGGCAGGTCTACGAGGGGGCGCCATGAACCCCTCCCTGGGGGCTACCTAGACCATCCCTGGTCCACGGACCCCCTCTACGACCTGCCCCCAGCGCCCCTCGTGATTCGATTTAGTGAGCGCAGCGTCAGCCCGTTCAGCGCACGAAGAGCTGGCGCGGGAAGTCTGCCAGGGTCTCGCAGCCGGTCTCGGTGATCAGGATGCTCTCGGTGATCTCCAGTCCCCACTCGTCCTCCCACAGGCCCGGCATGAAGTGGAAGGTCATGCCGGGCTTGAGGATGGTCTCGTCCGAGGGGCGCAGACTCATGGTGCGCTCGCCCCAGTCCGGGGGGTAGCTGATGCCGATGGGGTAGCCGCAGCGGGCGCCGCCGCGGTCGAAGCCATACTTGTCCATGGCCGCCCCCAGCGCCATGGCGATGTCCGCGGTGCGGTTGCCCGGCTTGGCCACGGCCAGACCGTTCTCGATGCCCTCGAGCAACGCCGATTCGGCACGGATAAATTCCGTCGGAGGCCGCCCCAGGAACACGGTGCGGGACATGGGCGCATGGTAACGCTTATAGACTCCGGCGATCTCGAAGAAGGTGCCCTCCCCTTTCCGGAACGGCGTATCATCCCAGGTCAGGTGGGGGGCGGCCGCATCCTTGCCGGTGGGCAGCATGGGCACGATGGCAGGATAGTCGCCACCGAACACCCGCCCGTTTTCGTCGCGCCAGCCCTCGATGCCGACCCGATAGATTTCCGAGACCAGCTTGCTCTTGGGCAGGCCGGGCTCGATCACCTCGAGGATCCGCGAATGCATGCCTTCGACGATCTTCGCCGCGACGCGCATGTACTCGACCTCCTGGGGCGACTTGATGGCACGGCACCAGTTGACCAAAGCGTTGGCATCCATGAAGCGAGCGTGGGGCAGCTCACGCAGCAGGCTCTGGTAGGCCTTGGCAGAAAAATAATAGTTGTCCATTTCCATGCCTATCACCCCCAGGTGCCAGCCGCGATCAGGCATGATCGACTGGGCCAGATACTCCATGGGATGCATGTCGGGATTCTGGACGTAGTAATCCGGGTAGTAGGTGATGTTGTCCGGGTCGATCCAGCAGGTGCGCAGCGCTCCATTGGCGTCCATACGCCGGCCGTACCAGACCGGCTCGCCCTCGAGGCCGAGCAGCACGCACTGATGCACGTAGAACGACCAGCCGTCATAGCCGGTCAACCAAGCCATGTTGGAGGGGTCGCTGATGATCAGCACATCGATGCCACGGCCGGCCATCTCGGCACGCACCTTCCACAGCCGGCTGGCGTACTCGTCGCGGGTAAAGGGCAGGTTTACCTGGGTCATTAGGCCACTCGCCAAAGCAACATCAAGAAAATCGGCCCTCTCGTTGATGAGAAGGCCGGCCAGGGTGACGGTCACCGACGGATGCCTGAACGGGCCGGAGGGCCGGTCAGCGATACCAGGCAGCAGGGAGGGTCCCCATGGGCGCAGGTTACTGCCAACCCACGGTAGTCGGTCAAGCATTTAGAACGCCAGCTCTCAACGCTTGTCCGCGGCGC
>PWIZ01000294.1 GCA_003560175.1 Halomonas sp.
GCCCCTGGACATGAAAGGTGACTCCCCAGGTCAGCCGCGAGGCGAGATCAGGCAGCTTGACCGGCAACTGCCGGGGGGCGGCGTCGGCCGCCACCACCAGGCGCTTGCCCGCGTCACGCAGGCGGTTGAAGGCGTGGAACAGCGCTTCTTCCCAGCGCTTGCGCCCCAACACCCGCTCCAGGTCATCGATGGCCACCAGGTCGAGGCGCTCGATCTCCTCGAGCATCAGCGGCGGGAAGTGGCCGAGCTCGGCCAGAGGCAAGTAGAGAGCACGCAACTCGCGATCCGAGGCGGCGTGACAGGCGGCCTGCAGCAGGTGGCTGCGGCCCACCCCTTCCCCGCCCCACAGATAGACGAAGGGTTCACCGCCCTCGTCCAACTGCTGGGTCAGGCGAGCCACCAGGTTGGCGTTGGGCCCAGGATGGTAGTTGGCGAAGGTGGCGTCGTCGCGCAGGCCGACGCCCAGCGGCAGCTGCGCCGGGGCCCTGCTCATGGCGCCTCCTCATCATCGTGTCGGGCAAGGGTGGCGTCGTACAAGGTACTGTTCTTGTAGCGTTCGTTGATCTCGCGCAAGAGTACCATGATCACCGCCGCCGCCGGCAGCGCCAGCAGCACGCCGGTGAAGCCGAACAGGTTGCCGCCGGCCAGCACGGCGAAGATCACCGCCACCGGATGCAGGCCGATGCGGTCACCCAGCAGCTTGGGCTGCAGCAGCGTGCTCTCGATCACCTGGCCGGTGCTGAACACCGCAACCACGCCGAGCAGCGCCAACCAGGTGCCGAACTGGAAGAAGGCCACGACCAGCGCGATGCTGATGCCGACGATGAAGCCCAGGAAGGGCACGATGCTGGCCAGCCCCGAGATCAGCCCGATCAGCACCCCGAAGCGCACCCCCATCAGGGTGAGCCCCAGGCCATAGATCACCCCCAGGCTGAGCATCACCAGCAGCTGGCCACGCAGGAAGGCCGAGAGCACCTCGTCGCAGCGCCCGACCAGGCGCAGCGTGTCGACCTCCCAGCCTCGTGGCAGCAGGTCGCGCAGGCTGGCCATCAGCCGCTTCCAGTCGAGCAGCAGGTAGAAGGTCACCACCGGGATCAACGACACATAGGTCACCCAGGTGACGAAGGCCATGCCCGAGCGCCCCACCTGGCCGAGGAACTGGGCCAGATAACCGCCGGCATCCTGCCAGTGATCGGCAAGCGTTTCTTGCAGATTGTCGAGTTCACCGGCCACGTCGAAGCCCGTCCAGGCCTGGATCTGTGGCCCCAGCACCGTCTCCAGCCACTCGAAGATCCCCGGGGTCACCTCGCCGAGCTGACGCAGCTGCTGGACCAGCAGCGGAATCAGCACCAGCAGCCCCACCGCCAGCACCGCCAGCAGAACCAGGAACACCGCACTGACCGCCAGCGGACGCGACAGCCCCCAGCGCTCCAGCCGGTTGGCCAGCGGATCCGCCAGGTAAGCCAGGATCATGCCGGCGATGAAGGGCATCAGCATCGCCTCGAGCTGCAGCAGCAGCCACACCAAGCCCACCGCCCCCACCAGGATCCACCACTCTCTGCGCATCGTTCTCTCCCTGTCAGAGCCGTATCGGCATGCCCTCGCGGCTGCCTGCACGACGTCTTGATGCTACAATCCTGCATCCGATCTTGATTCAGCACCAGAGCATGCCTACCCGCCTGGCCCACGCCTGCGCTGAGGGCATGGCCGGCCCACGCGACGACCTATCCACAGGACCCGAGATGACCGACACCCCCTCTTCCCGCCCCTCGCTCAGCTACAAGGATGCCGGCGTCGACATCGATGCCGGCAATGCCCTGGTCGACCGTATCAAGGGCGTCGCCAAGCGCACCAGCCGCCCCGAGGTGATGGGCGGGCTGGGCGGCTTCGGAGCGCTGTGCCAGCTGCCGAGCGGCTACCGAGAACCGGTGCTGGTCTCCGGCACCGACGGCGTGGGCACCAAGCTGCGCCTGGCCATGGACCTGGGTCGCCACGACACCATCGGCATCGACCTGGTCGCCATGTGCGTCAATGACCTGGTGGTGGCCGGCGCCGAGCCGCTGTTCTTTCTCGACTACTATGCCACGGGCAGGCTCGATGTGGACATCGCCGCCGACGTGGTAACCGGCATCGGCGCGGGTTGCGAGCAGGCCGGCTGCGCCCTGGTCGGCGGTGAGACTGCCGAGATGCCCGGCATGTACGAGGGCAGCGACTACGACCTGGCCGGCTTCTGCGTCGGTGTGGTGGAGAAGGCCGAGATCCTCGACGGCAAGCGCGTGGCCGAGGGCGACGTGCTGCTGGGCATCGCCTCCTCTGGCCCTCACTCCAACGGCTATTCGCTGATCCGCAAGATCCTCGAGGTGTCGGGCGCCGACCTGGCTACCGACATCGGCGGCGTGTCTCTGGGCGATGCCCTGATGGCGCCCACCCGCATCTACGTCAAGCCGCTGCTATCGCTGATCAAGGAGAGCGGCGTGCCGGTCCATGCGCTCTCCCACATCACCGGCGGCGGCCTCACCGAGAACCTGCCCCGAGTGCTGCCAGAGGGCCTCGCCGCCCGGGTCGACGTGTCCGGCTGGACGCGCCCGGCGGTGTTCGATTGGCTGCAGCAGCAAGGCAACGTCGCCGAGGAGGAGATGCACCGGGTGCTCAACTGCGGCATCGGCATGGTGGTGGTAGTGCCGGCCGAGAAGGCCGATCAGGCC
>PWIZ01000106.1 GCA_003560175.1 Halomonas sp.
CCCCGCCAGCAACAGTTCCAGGCCATCCTGCGCGGCATCGGCTTTGACGTGAAGCTCAAGCCCTTTATCCAGCGCAGCGACGGCTCCGCCAAGGGTGACTGGGACGTGGGTATCGCCCTGGACGCCATGGAGGCGGGGCCTCTGGTCGACCACCTGGTGCTGGTCTCCGGCGACGGCGACTTCGACCTGCTGGTGGAGCGGCTGCGGGAGCGCTTCGGGGTCAAGGTGACCGTGGTCGGCGTGGCGCCCCTCACCGCCGACTCCCTGGTGCGCGCGGCCAGCGATTTCGTGGCCGTCGACGCCTCCTTGCTGCGCTAGCGCCCTTTCGTTTCAGGGGCTTGACCCCGGCGCCTCGACCTTTCATCGTCATACGTTGATACACGTCAAGCAGCGGGTCGCGGCCTTGGCTAGGATAGAAGCAGGAGCCATGCGACAACGCGGCTGCGGACAACAACATGAGGAGAAGCGCCATGCGATTCCATCAGGTGAAAGAGCTGGTCCACTGGGCGGCCGACTACCATCGGCGCCTCGCTGAGCAGTTCACGGCACTGGCCGGCGGTGGCGTGGAGGAGCGGGTGCGCATGGCGCTGGACTATCTGGCCGAGCGCGAGCGCAAGCAGGAGAGCGACCTCACCGGCTACCTGGATGACGGCAGCGACCATAGCCAGGTGCTGGAGACCTGGTTCGACGACCCCAACGACTTTCCCCATCCGCTGGTGCTCGAGCGCCTGCCCGGCTGCATCGACTGCGAGACCGTGCAGAGCGTGCTGGCCACGGCGCTCACCGCTCACCGCACCCTTCAAGACCTCTACAGCCACCGGGCCGAGCTGGCCGGCGGTCGCGAGGAGAAGGCCTTCTTCGAGGCCCTGGCGGCGGGCCATGAAGCCGAGGTCCGACGCATTGCCCGTGATATTCAGCGCCTAGAAGACTACTGAGGAGTTCACCATGAGCGAACAGATCCTATCCCCCAAGATGCTTGGCTACTGGACCGAGGAAACGATCCATGAGGTGCCAGACGACTCCGGCATCTACTGTGTGTTCCGTGCCGCTGTGGATCCCGAGACCGAGGAGATGGACGTTCAGGAGCTGCTCTATGTGGGCGAGCATCGCAGTGCTCGCTTCGGTCTGAAGCATGACGAGCACCGCGACAGGTGGCACGCCTTCCCGCAGCCCGACGAGGAGATCTGGTATGCCGTGGGGCTGAGTGGGCACGCCAACCGCGAGCGCCTGGCCGCCGCGATGATCAACGCTCACAAGCCGCGCTTCAACGCCGACAGCGAGTATCTCGACCGCTTCCCCTTCGACGCCACCACGGTGCATATCTACGGCAAGAAGCACAAGCTGCAGAGCATCTTCAACCTCGATCGTCACGACTGACTGGGATAGGTAGCGCCCCGGGGGCTTGCTGCACCTGGGGCTTACTGCACCTGGGGCTTACTGCACCTGGGGCTTACTGGTGGGAGCTGGGCTCCGCCCGGCGAATGGAGACCGAAGGGCTCCTGTGCGGTACGCGCCAACGCCGGCAACCCTGCCCGGGTTTTGTGGGAGCTGGGCTCCGCCCGGCGAATGGAGACCGAAGGGCTCCTGCGCGGTACGCGCCAACGCCGGCAACCCCGCCCGGGTTTTGTGGGAGCTGGGCTCCGCCCGGCGAATGGAGACCGAAGGGCTCCTGTGCGGTACGCGCCAACGTAATGTCACGCCACTCTGCCAAGAGCCTTTCTATTCGCTTAATTGGCCGACAATCGGCCCACGGTGTGAAGGGTGGCCATAACCGGTACAATATGCGCCCTTCCATGCACCAACCGGGCCCTATCCTTGATCTCCACCGCCAACATCACCATGCAGTTCGGGGCCAAGCCCCTGTTCGAGAACGTCTCCATCAAGTTCGGCAACGGCCACCGCTACGGTTTGATCGGCGCCAACGGCTGCGGCAAGTCCACCTTCATGAAGATCCTCGGCGGCGACCTGGAGCCCTCCGGGGGGCAGGTCATGGTCGAGTCCGGCGCCCGGCTAGGCAAGCTGCGCCAGGACCAGTTCGCCTATGAGAACGAGCGGGTCATCGACACCGTGATCATGGGCAATGTCGAGCTCTCCCAGGTGGCGGTCGAGCGCGAACGCATCTACTCACTGCCGGAAATGAGCGAAGCGGACGGCATGGCCGTGGCCGACCTGGAGGTGCGCTTCGCCGAACTCGACGGCTATACCGCCGAGGCCCGGGCCGGCGAGCTGCTGCTGGGGCTGGGCATCCCGCTCGCCCAGCACACCGGCCCCATGAGCGAGGTGGCCCCGGGCTGGAAACTGCGCGTGCTGCTGGCCCAGGCGCTGTTCTCCGACCCCGACGTGCTGCTGCTCGACGAACCCACCAACCACCTGGATATCAACACCATCCGCTGGCTGGAGGGAATGCTCACCACGCGCAGCTGCACCATGATCATCATTTCCCACGATCGCCACTTCCTCAACAGCGTCTGCACCCACATGGCGGACCTGGACTATGGCGAGATCCGGCTCTTCCCGGGCAACTACGACGAGTACATGACCGCGGCCACCGCCGCCCGGGAGCGCCAGCACGCCGACAACGCCAAGAAGAAGGCGCAGATCGCCGATCTGCAGGCCTTCGTCAGCCGCTTCTCGGCCAACGCCTCCAAGGCCAAGCAGGCCACCTCCCGGGCGCGTCAGATCGACAAGATCAAGCTCGAGG
>PWIZ01000056.1 GCA_003560175.1 Halomonas sp.
CACCCCGGTGGCGAGCCTGGCCAGCCGCCTGGGCGGGCTTGGCTATCGCACCGTCTGCGTGCACCCCTACCCGGCCAGCTTCTATCTGCGCCACCGGGTGATGCCGCAATTGGGCTTCGATGACTTCCTCGATATCCGCCACTTCGATGCTCGGGATCGTGACGGCCAGTACGTCGGCGACCTGGCGGTAGCAGAGATGGTTGGCACCCTGCTGGATGACAGTGATAATAGGCCGCTCTTCGTGTTCGCCATCACCATGGAGAATCACGGCCCGCTGCACCTGGAGAGGCCGGTACCCGAAGACGCACCCCATCTTTCCGGTGCCGCCGCCAACCGGTTGAAGACGGAAGAGATCGCCGACTTGAGGATCTTCCTGCGCCACCTGCGTAACGCCGACGCCATGCTCGGCCGGCTCCGGGCCAAGCTGACGCCCGCCTCGCCCGCGGCCAGGCCCGGCATGTTGTGCTGGTATGGCGATCATGTTCCGATCATGCCCGGAGCCTATGATCGGCTGGGCGAGCCCAGCGGCGATACCTGTTACGCTCTCTGGTCCAGCCGGCACGAGACGACAGCAATCGCCCACCAAGCCGCCGAATCACTCGGCGTCAGTGAACTGGGTATGGCGATATTCGAGGCGCTGCTGCAAGATGCCAGCCGCCAGGAACCGCCCCATGACAACCCCCAAGACAACGATGCGGTAGGGCAGACCCAGAGCCATCAGGAGCAAGAATGAGTAAACGCGTTGCCATCATCGGCGCCGCCCACCGTTTCCCTGGTACCACACCCGAAACGTTCTGGCAGGACCTACAGGCAGAGAAGGACCTGGTGACCCGGGTCGCCGAAGATCGCTGGAGCCACGAGGCCTATCAGCATCCCGAGCGCCAGCATCCCGGCACCAGCATCACCTTCGCGGCCGGCAGCCTCGGTGATATCAGCGGCTTCGATGCCGCCTTCTTCGGCATCTCGCCCCGTGAGGCCAGCCACATGGACCCCCAGCAGCGCCTGCTGCTGGAGCTGGCCTGGGAAGCCATGGAAGACGCCGGCATTGCGCCCTCCTCGCTACGCGGCAGCCGCTGCGGTGTCTTCGTGGGCGTGGCCAGCATCGACTACGCCTATCGTCAGGCCGACGATCTCGAGTCCATCGGCCCCTCCTCGGCCACCGGCAACACCTCGAGCATCGCCTCCAACCGCATCTCCTACCTGTTCGACCTGCAGGGACCCAGCATGTCGGTGGATACCGCCTGCTCCTCCTCGCTGGTGGCCTTCCACCAGGCCTGCCAGGCGATCCGCAGCGGCGAGACCGAGATGGCGCTGACCGGCGGCATCAGCCTGCACCTGCACCCCTACGGCTTTATCATCTTCACCAAGGCCAGCATGCTCTCGGCCAACGGCCGCTGCCGGGTGTTCGACGAAGCCGGCGACGGCTATGTGCGCTCCGAGGGCGCCGGCCTGTTCCTGCTCAAGGACTACGATCGCGCCGTGGCCGATGGCGACCGCATCCTCGCCGTGGTGGCCGGCTCGGCGGTCAATACCGACGGTCACAAGTCGGGGCTGACCGTGCCCAATGCCAGCGCCCAGGTGACGCTGATGCGCGAGGCCTACGAGCATGCCGGCATCGCCCCCGACGAGATCGACTACCTGGAGGCCCACGGCACCGGTACCGCGGTGGGCGACCCCATCGAGACCCGCGCCATCGGCGAGGCGCTGGCCAAGCATCGCGCGACACCGCTGCCTATCGGCTCGGTGAAGAGCAACGTCGGCCACCTGGAGACCGCCTCGGGCGCCGTCGGCCTGGCCAAGGCGCTCTACAGCCTGCGCTACCGCGAAGTGCCGGCCACCATCGGCATCCGCACGCTCAACCCGCGCATCAAGTTCGACGAGTGGAACCTCCAGGTGGTCACCAAGGCCCTGCCACTCAAGGCCGAGGGCCGCCTGATCATCGGCGTCAACTCCTTCGGCTTCGGCGGCGCCAACGCCCACGTGATTCTCGAAAGCCCGCCCCAGCAAAGCGAAGCGCCGAACAAGGCCAGCGCAGTGTCGAAAACCGACAACGCACAGGCACCCAGCGAGCGGGAAGGCCAGGGGCCGCTGCCGCTGCAGCTCACCGCCCGCGGCGAGCCGGCCCTGCGTGCCATGGCCGGCCGTATGGCCGAGTGGCTAAAGGCAAGCGACGACTCGCTCTACGACATCGCCTACACCCTGCGCCATCACCGCGAACATCACGCCGACGGCGCCCTGCTGATGGTTAAGAGCAAGCAGGACGCCATCGCCCAGCTCAGCGCCCTGGCCGACCCCGAGGCGGAGCCCGACCCGCGACTGGTGCGCGGCGAGCGCCTGACGAATGCCGGCGCCCCGGCCTTCGTCTACGCCGGCAACGGCTGCCAGTGGGAGACCATGGGCGCCGAACTGCTGGAAAGCTCGGCCGTCTTCGCCGCCGCGGTGGACGAGGTCGACGCCCTGTTCCAGCACCACGGCGACTTCTCCCTGCGTGCCGAACTGGAAGGCACTAATCTTGAAGGTCAAAGCGGCGCCCTCGAAGACGGCAGCCGCCGCCTGGCCCTGACCGAGATCGCCCAGCCGGCGCTCTTCGCCGTCCAGGTGGGCCTGACCCGCCTGCTGCGTCACCACGGCATCGAGCCCGCCGCCGTCACCGGCCACAGCGTCGGCGAAGTGGCCGCCGCCTGGGCCTGCGGCGC
>PWIZ01000435.1 GCA_003560175.1 Halomonas sp.
GCGGCGGTCAGGGCGCGGCAGCGCTCGGCGGGCAGCGCCTCTCTCGCCACCAGGGCCGCCAACCGCTCCCGGGTGTCCATCTCGCGCACGCCATGGCGCAGCGAGAGCAGCCGCGCGGCGGCCACCAGTGGCAGCAGCCCCTGGTACTTCAGGTTGATCGCGCGCTCGTGGGGGGCCCCCTCCCGTGAGCCCGACAGCCGCCCGAAGCGGTCCAGGGCCATCGGCAACTCGTCGAGCAGCGCCGCCATCTCGTCCAGGAAGAGCCCGGACCGGGGCATCAACCGCGCCACACGGTCGGCCAGCGCCTCGGCCAGGTCACCTTCGCCGTAGACCGGCCGGAAATCGAGCAGGATATTGGCCTGCTGCACCCGCTTCACCTGGCGCTCCGCGGTCCAGATCGCCAGCTGTTCGCTCCATTCCGAGAGCCGCTTGCGCCACATCGGCCAGCGCGCCATCACGTGTCCGGTGCACAGCGGGATGCCGGCCTGGTCCAGTCGGTCGGTGAAGCGTTCGCCCAGCACCTGGAAGTAACCGTCGATCTCGGTATGCCGGCTGTCCGGGTAGTCGGCAATGATCATGCCGTTATCCTGGTCCGGGCCCAGCAGGCTCTCCTGGCGCGCCGCGGACCCCATCAGCAGCACGCAGAAAGAAACCGGGGGGGCACCCCACCCCTGGCCCTGCATCTCGCTCAGGGCCAGCTGGATGGCACGTCGATAGAGCCAGTCATTGTGGTCGCTGATCAGCTGGCTGATGCGCCAGGCGGGCAGGTCAAGACGCGTCAGCGCCCCCACCAGACGGGGCTGCCAGGCGTGGGCGCGGGGAAGCGTCGGCGAAGGGCCCAGCTCGGCCAGGGCATCGCGCAGCGGAGCGAGCAGCGGCGGCAACCCCGCCGGGTCGGGAAGCGCGCCGTCGGCGAACAGCGAACGCCACGAGGAGGCACGGTGAAGCAGGCGCATGGCGACTCCAGACTGCAGGAATCGCCACAGTGTAACGGCGCACCCGTCGCGGCACACTTGGGCGAAAGGGGGATGGCGAAAGGGGGATGGCGAACGCCGGAGCGACGCCGCGTGGGCGTCTCACTCAGCGGGCCTTGAACATCGCCTCGCCCACCTCGTCGATAAAGCGCTGGGCCTTGCTCACCATCAGCTGATCACAGGCCTCGCGACCGGGCACCATATCGGAGCGCTCGAAGCGGTGCTCCTGGAGCTCACCCTCCGGCCCCGCCCGGCGGATCCAGCCGCTGACCCGGTACTGGCCGCCCTCGCCGTCGGGCTCGGAGATGATCTGATACCCCTGGTACTCCACCGGCTCGGCGGCGGACGCGCTGCCGGTCGCCTTCTCGCTGGCGCCGAACAGGCCGGAAAGCCATTTCTTCAACATCGTCTCTTCTCCCAGGGCAGAAACGGCGACGCCGGCGTCAGCCGGCGTCGCGTGCAGGTTGCACAGACAGGACTCAGTCCTGCTTGCGCCCCTTGCCGGCGGCGATGCGCAGGCGCAGGGCGTTGAGCTTGATGAAGCCCTCGGCATCCTTCTGGTCGTAGGCGCCGGCATCGTCCTCGAACGTCGCAATGGACTCGTCGAACAGCGACTGCTCCGACTTTCGCCCCACCACGATGGCATTGCCCTTGTAGAGCTTCATGCGCACCACCCCCGAGACGTTGTGCTGGGTCTCGTCGATGGCAGCCTGCAGCATGCGGCGCTCCGGGCTCCACCAGTAGCCGTTGTAGATCACCTCGGCGTACTTGGGCATCAGCTCATCCTTGAGATGAGCCTCTTCGCGATCCAGGGTGAGGGACTCGATGGCGCGATGGGCCTTGAGCATGATGGTGCCGCCGGGCGTCTCGTAGCAGCCGCGGGACTTCATGCCCACGTAGCGGTTCTCGACGATATCCAGGCGACCGATGCCGTTGTCGCCGCCCATCTTGTTAAGGGTCTCGAGCACCTCGTGGGGCCGCATCGGCGTGCCATCGATGGCGACGATATCGCCCTTCGCATAGGTCAACTCGACGTAGGTGGGCTGGTCCGGGGCAATCTCCGGGGAGACGCTCCAGCGCCACATGTCCTCCTCGGCCTCGATCCAGGGATCCTCGAGGATGCCGCCCTCGTAGGAGATATGCAGCAGGTTGGCGTCCATGGAGTAGGGCGATTTCTTCTTCTTGGAGGAGAAGTCCACCGGGATGCTGTGCTCGTCGCAGTAGGCCATCAGCTTCTCGCGGGAGGTCAGATCCCATTCGCGCCACGGGGCGATCACTTTGACACCCGGCTTCAACGCGTAAGCGCCCAGCTCGAAGCGAACCTGATCATTGCCCTTGCCGGTCGCCCCATGAGAAATGGCGTCGGCGCCGGTCTGGTTGGCGATCTCGATCAGGCGCCTGGCGATCAGCGGACGCGCGATGGAGGTGCCGAGCAAATACTCGCCCTCGTAAACGGTGTTGGCGCGGAACATCGGATAGACGTAGTCGCGCACAAACTCCTCGCGCAGATCCTCGATGTAGATTTCCTTGACGCCCAGGGCTTCGGCCTTGGTACGTGCCGGCTCGACTTCCTCGCCCTGGCCGATGTCGGCGGTGAAGGTCACCACCTCGCAGTTGTAGGTCTCCTGCAACCACTTGACGATAACGGAGGTGTCCAGGCCACCGGAGTAGGCGAGCACGACCTTCTTGACATCGGACATTCGGGGCTCCTCGA
>PWIZ01000367.1 GCA_003560175.1 Halomonas sp.
AGGCGACTTGCCTGCCGTATCCGCTCGGTTGGATACCGCTGGTAACGGCCGCCTGATCGCTGTCATCCGTCACTTCATCTAGCTCGTGAGCGGTCCACCGTTGATTGCCGAGAGTGTCTCGTTGGCCTCGAGGATTTGCGCCTCGATGCCGGTCACGCCCATGCCTTCCAGGCGACCGGTGTGCATTTGCCGGTAGGCCTCGGCGTCCTCGCGGGTCGCGAAGAGGTAGACGCCACCGGCACGCTTGCCTTGCTGGTCTTCCGTCCAGATCTTCCACAGCATGCCGGGCTCCTCATTGATGGACCTGGCTAGTGGCGTCATGGCTTCCACCATGTCTTCACCGAAGGGGCCTTCGAAGGGAAAGTGTACCTGCAGAATCACGGCCATTTGGGGCTCCTGGCGGTTGGACGAAGTAGAACAAGCTGGATGCTTACGCGAAATCCGGGTCGTCGGTCCTGACAATGAGGCCGGCCTCATCACCTGGCAGGGTGACGGAGAACTCCCCGCCGCCCAGGTAGGTGACCGGGTGCCCCTCGCGGGTGCGCATCATCGGCTCGCCGCTGACCGGGCCGGCCCGGGTGAGCTCGCCGAGCTCCTTCACGCTGACCAGGATGTCGATCATGACCTCGCGGCCCTGATTATCTAAGGCCATGATGGTGCGTTCGTGCTCGCTCATGGGGTTCGCTCCGGCTGAGAGGTTATGCCTGTCAGTATCGGCCGTCGAGCGGGGGTTGGCGAGTGCTCCCACGACGCGGAGCCTGCGCAAGGGCAGGCTCCGGCAGGGCAGGGGCTGGCGCCGGTCACAGCCGGCTGGCCACGGCGTCGAGGAAGCCGTTCATGTCGACCAGGGTTTCGCCGGCGGGGTCGTTGGTCTTGCCCTTGAGGTCGCCGGTGATGATGCCGGCGTCCACGGTGTCGATCAGCGCCGCCTTGAGGCGGTGGGCGTAGTCGACCAGGGCGTCGTTGGTCTCGCGCTCGCCGAGGGTCTCCAGGGCGTTGGCCACGGCGAAGAGCAGGGCGGAGGAATTGAAGTGCGCCTCGCGGCCGTCGGTCTCCAGGTATTTCAAGTAGAGGTCGTGGGCGGTGCCGTGGGGCGCCTCGAAGAGCATGGTGCCGTCCTTGCTCTCGATGATCGAGCTGGCGGTGGCCAGGCTGCCGCCCAGGGCGGCGGAGATATCGGAGAAGATATCGCCGTCCAGGTTCTGGGCCGGGTAGAGGGCATTGCGGGGCGGGTCGGTGATCATCTTGATCAGCTGGCTGGAGGGCCGCATGATCATGAACGACGGCGGCGGGGTGCCGGCCTCGGCGAGCTCCCGGCGCACGTCGGTGATCGCCGTGCTGAACACCTCGTCGTACTCCATGTACTCGCGCTTGAGGCCGAAGTAGACCTCCTTGTCCTTGCGCGAGGCATCGCGGAAGACCTGCAGTATCCAGTCCTTGATCGCCGCCTGGTCGTTGGACATCAGCAGGATGGCGTCGCCCTTCTTGACCCACCGCGCGTGCTTCTCCTCGCCGTCGACGATCACCTTGAGGATGCCGTCTTCACCGGCGGGGGCGTTGAAGCTGCCGTACTGGTCGCCGCCGCCGGCGCTCATGCGCGAGATGGAGACCTGGGCCTTGCGGTCGGGAATGCCGTGCTGCTTGAGCTGCTCCACCAGCTTGTAGAGCTTGCGACCAGTGGTGTTGTCGGGCACACCCCACAGGGCGCGCTCCGGCGGGTTGGCGACCAGGCGGGCGGCCTGGGCGTCGATCAGCTCGTAGTGGTAGTTGAGCCCCAGCGCCTCGACCTGCTCGCGGTAGTGCTCCTCGAAGATGCCCTCGATGGCGGCGCGCATCACGCCGTCGTAGCCGGCGATCACGGTGTCCTTGAGGCCCAGGTAGATATCGCGCTTCTCGCTGATGGCGCGCTGGAAGAAGCGGTGGGCCCAGTCTTTCACATCCTCCACGTCATTGGTGGCCAGCAGCCAGGGGTCGCCCTTGTTGACCTCGCGGCGGTGCAGTTCCACCGGGTCGCCGCTTTCCCCCACGAACATCAACTTGACCACGCCGGTGGCCCGGGAGAGCTCGTTGAAGCTGTCCTTGATGCCGCCGGTGTCCATGGTGTCCACCTCGATATCGCGGCCGATCCACTCCGGGCGCGACACCTTGAGGTTGCGAAACTCGATGTCCTCGCGGGTGATGTTGCCGCCGATGCCCTTGCGGATCGCGCCATTGGGCGATTTGGTGGCCAGGGGGTGCAGGCGTATGCCGTCGACCTCGGGATGCTTGTCGAGCATCTCGCCGAGCTGGGTGCGGTTGACCGTCATGCCGGCATTCTTGATGCCGACGCCGTGCTTCTTGAGCGCCTCGATGGCGTCGACGATCACCTGACCGTTGGTGACCAGACGGTTCTCGGCCGAGAGGTCGATCTCCACCAGCGGAATATCCAGTCGTGAGGTCACGAAGGTATCGAGGATCTTCTCGAAGGCCACCTGGGCCATCTCGTCGCCATGGAGAATGACGAGAGGGGCGTCGACGCGGATCTTGTTGCTCATCACGGTTCCCTGTTTGCGGTGATCGATCGGTGATGATCGTTACGATATTGGGTGAAAATATGGTACGCCTGCCGCCGGCGTCACGCTACGCGCACAAAGCAGTAGGGCAAGGCCGGCGGCG
>PWIZ01000235.1 GCA_003560175.1 Halomonas sp.
ATCACCCGATCGTTGCCGGCCTCCTCGCACTTGCGAATGATGTGGCGCATCTCGTGGGGGGCGAGAAACTGCGGCTTCTTGATATTGATCACCGCCCCGGTCCGAGCCATGGCCACGACGAGGTCGGTCTGGCGGGCCAGGAAGGCCGGCAGCTGGATCACATCGGCCACCTCGGCCACCGGGGCGGCCTGCCAGGGCTCGTGGACATCGGTGATGATCGGGACCTTGAAGCGCGCCTTTACCTCGGCGAGGATCTCGAGCCCCTTCTCCAGGCCTGGGCCGCGGTAGGAGTGAATGGAGCTGCGGTTGGCCTTGTCGAAGCTCGCCTTGAAGACATAAGGCATGCCAAGCCGCCCGGTCACCTGCACATAGGCCTCGGCGACCTCGAGGGCCATCTCGCGGGATTCCAGCACGTTGATGCCGCCGAACAGCATCAGCGGCAATGAATTGCCGGCCTGAAGGCCGGCAATGGAAACTTGACGTTCGGGTGCGCTCATCCGGCTCACTCCTGGTGGGAGGACTGGGCACGGGAGCGAGCCGCCTTGTGCTCCAGGGCCGCATTGACAAAGCCGGTGAACAGCGGATGGCCGTCCCGGGGGGTGGAGGTGAACTCCGGGTGGAACTGGCAGGCCACGAACCAGGGATGGTCAGGCAGCTCGACCATCTCCACCAGGGAGTTGTCGACGCTCTTGCCGGAGACCACCAGGCCCGCCTGTTCGAGCTCCTCGATGAACTGGTTGTTGACCTCGTAACGGTGCCGATGACGCTCGACGATCTCGTCGCTACCGTAGGCCTGGCGGGCCTTGCTGCCGGCCTTCAGGCGGCACACCTGGCCGCCGAGGCGCATGGTGCCGCCCATGTCGGAGGCCGCATCGCGCAGCTCGATCTTGCCTTCGGGGGTGATCCACTCGGTGATCAGGCCCACCACCGGATGCTGGGTGTCGTGGGTAAACTCGGTGGAATCGGCATCTCCCCAGCCGGATAGGCTGCGGGCGAACTCTATCACCGCCACCTGCATACCGAGGCAGATGCCGAGATAGGGAATCTGGTTCTCCCGGGCGAATCGCGCCGTGGCGATCTTGCCCTCCACGCCGCGCTCGCCGAAGCCGCCGGGCACCAGGATGGCATCCTTGCCGGCCAGGCGATCGGTGCCGTGGCGCTCGATGTCCTCGGAGTCGATGTAGTCGACGTTGACCTTGACCCGGGTCTGGATGCCAGCGTGAATCAACGCCTCGTTGAGCGACTTGTAGGCGTCGAGCAGCTCCATGTACTTGCCGACCATGGCGATATTGATCGACTTGAGCGGATTGAGCTTGGCATCGAGGACCTTGATCCACTCGTTGAGGTCGGCGTCGTCGGCCGTCAGGCGCAGCTTGTCGCAGACGATCTCGTCCAGGCCGTACTCATGAAGCATCAGCGGGATGCGATAGATGGTGTCGGCATCCTGCAGCGGGATGACCGCGCGCTCTTCCACGTTGGTGAACAGCGCAATCTTGCGGCGCTCGGTCTCCTCGAGTTCCACCTCGCTGCGGCAGATCAGGATATCCGGCTGGATACCGATGGAGCGCAGCTCCTTGACGCTGTGCTGGGTCGGCTTGGTCTTCGTCTCCCCCGCCGTCTTTATATAAGGCACTAACGTAAGATGCATGAAGAGGGCTCGGTTGGCGCCCAATTCGCTTCTGATCTGGCGGATCGACTCCAGGAAGGGCAGCGACTCGATGTCGCCCACGGTGCCGCCGATCTCAACCAGCGCCACATCGAAGCCCTCGCCACCCTCGTACACCCGCCGCTTGATCTCGTCGGTGATATGGGGGATCACCTGCACGGTGCCGCCCAGGTAGTCGCCGCGACGCTCCTTGCGCAGCACGTGCTCGTAGACGCGACCGGTGGTGAAGTTATTGCGCTGGGTCATCTTGGTGCGGATGAAGCGCTCGTAGTGGCCCAGGTCGAGGTCCGTTTCGGCCCCATCTTCGGTGACGAACACTTCGCCGTGCTGGAAGGGGCTCATGGTGCCCGGATCCACGTTGATGTAGGGGTCGAGCTTGAGCATGGTGACCTTGAGGCCGCGCGCCTCGAGAATCGCCGCCAGCGAGGCCGACGCGATGCCCTTGCCGAGAGAGGACACAACGCCGCCGGTCACGAAGATATATCGTGTCATGGAGAACCTGTCGAAACGTGATCGGTAGGCCCGGCAGGAAGCCGCGCCCGGATGGGACGACAGGATAGCAGAGTGCGACCTTTGGCTCAATTTCGGCCAGCCCTCACGGGCTGGCCGAAGTCACTTTACACCCCCAGATAGTCCAGGATGCCCTCGGCGGCCTGGCGACCCTCATGGATGGCGGTGACCACCAGGTCGGAGCCGCGCACCATGTCACCGCCGGCGAAGACCTTCTCGTGGCTGGTCTGGAAGCGGAACTGGCCATGTTCCGGCGCCTTGACCCGATCGCGCTCGTCCAGCTCGATGGCATGGTCGGCAAACCAGGCGGGCGGGTCCGGCTGGAAGCCGAAGGCCACCACCACGGCATCGGCAGGAATCACCTCTTCTGAGCCCGGGACCACCTCGGGCCGGCGGCGGCCGTTCTCGTCGGGCTCGCCCAGGCGGGTGCGCACCACCTTGACGCCCTCGACCTTGCCCTCGCCCACCACGGCGACCG
>PWIZ01000434.1 GCA_003560175.1 Halomonas sp.
AGGCGCAGCAGACCCGCAGCATAGTTGACCACCGAGTGGGGGAAACCCGGCAGCACGCGCAGGGCGCACTGGGTCATGAAGTCGCTGCGCCGCTCCAGGCGACGCATGATCTTGCGAGTCAGCCCCTTGGGGGTCCAGCGATCCCCCACCCGGGCAGAGAGCCAGTAGGCACCGAGGGCACCGACCACACTACCGACGATCAGCATCGGCGTGGCCGCCAGGGGCGGGTAGAAGGGAGCGATCAACCAAAGGCCGATGCTGCCGGGCAGGCCGAGCGCCAGGGTCACCGCCATCACCAGAATGACGCCGATGATCACTACCGGATGGTGGGACGCTTCGGACGCCCAGCGCTGCAGGGAGGCCAGGTCGGGGGAGTGCCAGATCCACAGGTAGAGCGCCATCAGCAGCAGCCCCCCCACCGCTACCACCCGCCAGAGGCGACGCAGTGAACTATCGTTGAACATCAAACGGTTTCCAGAGCACAGTGACGCTCATGGTGCCACGTCGGGCGCGCCGGGTGCCAGTATGAAACGGCATCGGCCCGGCCTCCGAGGAGACCGGGCCGATGGAGTGCTGGCCGGCTGTCAGTACAGAATATCGCGAATCACCTCATAGATGATGTCGTTGGCGGCATCGACCAGGATGGCATCGGGGCCAGCCCGGCGCCACTCGTAGCCTTCATAGCGTGGCAGGCGGTCCAGGGAGCGCTCGTCGAAGCGCTTGGCAATGCCGGGGGGCAACGGCTTGCCACGCTCCAGGTTCATGCGGATGCCCGGCGGCAGCCCGGCACGCTCATCTTCCCGGACCCAGTCACGGCGCTCGCCGAAGAGCCGACGCAGTTCGCGCTCATCGACACTCGGGCCGCTGCGATAGCGGTCGTCGCGGCGGTCACGATCTCGGTAGCTATCTTCTCGACGTTCACGGTCGCGGTAGCCATCATCACGACGCTCACGGTCGCGGTAGCCGTCATCACGACGCTCACGGTCGCGGTAAGTCTCGCGATCGCGGTCAAGCTGGCGGGCCTCTTCCTGGCCTCGGCTGGCACCGCGGTCGGGCTGGCCCTGGCCCTGGCCCTGGCCCTGGCCCTGGCCCTGAGAGGCTCCCTGGCCGCGACCAGGATTGTCGGCGGGCTGGGCCAGTGCGGTGCCTGCCGCCATCAGCAGCACCAGGCTGGATGAGGCCAGGGCCAGACGCAGATCGATTCGCTTGCTCATGTGAACCTCCGGTTCCATGGGGGATGCCTATCAGACTAGCCCCCAATGATGCAGCCGGTGAGGACACGACTGTCGCACCTGCGCGACATCGGACTCGATCACCAGGCACCCTTGACGAGGAACCCGCCCAAGGGTCACCCGACCCTTGGCCTATTTCAGGTCGCGCATCAGCAGTGCGAACTCGATGCGCTCGGGCGCAATGGCCTCCCCCGGCACCGGAATGTGCACCACATGGCCGGAGCCCGGGGCCGCGCCCACGGATTCCCCGCGCTTGTTCTCGATATGCTCGAGCACGAAGCGGCGATTGCCGCCGGGCAGCATCAGTTCCATGCCGTCACCCACCTCGAAGCGGTTCTTGACGTCCACCTCCAGCGCACCGCGATCCGGGTCATAGCCGATCACCTCGCCGACGAACTGCTGGTGTACGCCCACCGAGTTGCCCTGCTCATAGTTCTGGTACTCGTCGTGGACATGGCGGCGGTAGAACCCCTCCGTGTACCCGCGGTTGGCCAGGTTGTCGAGCTCATCCATCAGGCGCATGTCGAAGGGGCGGCCGGCCACGGCATCGTCGATGGCGCGGCGGTAGACCTGGGCGGTGCGTGCCACATAGTAGTGGGACTTGGTGCGCCCCTCGATCTTCAGCGAAGTGATGCCCATCTCGGTGAGCCGGGGCACGTGCTGCACGGCGCGCAGGTCCTTGGAGTTCATGATGTAGGTGCCGTGCTCGTCCTCGAACACCGGCATCAGCTCGCCGGGACGGGTGCGGTCCTCGATCAGCGCCGAGAGTTCGTCCTGCCCCTCGACGCCGCCGGCGGTGGCGGTGCTTTCCACGAGCTCGGCGCTGCCGCCGCCGGAGGCGATCAGCCCGCCCCCCTGCTGCCCGCCTTCCCCGGGTGTCCAGATCCCGCTTCCCGCATGGGCCCGGGCCGAGTTGGCGGGCACCAGGTCACCGGTCTCGTCATGGGCCGCGGCGACGGTGTTGTACTTCCAGCGGCAGGCGTTGGTGCAGGTGCCCTGATTGGGGTCACGGTGGTTGAAGTAGCCGGAGAGCAGGCAACGCCCGGAGTAGGCGATGCACAGGGCGCCGTGGACGAAGGTCTCGATCTCCAGGTCCGGACATTCGGTACGGATCTCGCCAATCTCGGCAAGCGACAGCTCACGGGAGAGGATGATGCGGCTGATGCCCTGCCGCTGCCAGAAGCGAGCCGCGGCCCAGTTGACCACGTTGGACTGCACCGAGAGGTGAATCACCTGATCCGGCCAGCGCTCGCGAACCATCATGATCAGGCCCGGATCGGACATGATCAGTGCGTCCGGGCCGGCCTCGATCACCGGTTCCATGTCGCGCAGATAGGTCTTCAGCTTGCTGTTGTGGGGGGCAATGTTCGAGGCCACATAGAACTGCTTGCCGCGCTCGTGGGCATAGGCGATGCCCTTGTGCAGGTTATCGATCTTGAAGTCGTTGTTACGCACACGCAGCGAGTAGCGCGGCTGGCCGGCATAGACCGCATCCGCTCCGTAGGCGAAGGCGTAGCGCATGTTCTTGAACGTTCCCGCGGGGGAGAGCAGTTCCGGGGCTTGCATCTGGAGTCACCGTTGTCAGGACGATGGCCCCCTGGGCGAAACCGCCCTGAGGGCAAAGGGTTTGGAAGGCGCGGAAGTCTAGCAATTGCCGGGGAATCTGGCCAGAAAGCGACGATTTGCGTACACTGCCCGGCGCCGGACCGGACCCCGGAACGCCGCTTCGACGGCCCGAGAAATTCTCCGATCAGAGTTGACCCATGACCCTTTCTGCTTCCCCCATGGCGGCCGATCGCCGCACCGTGGTGATCTACTCCGGCGGTATGGATTCCTATACCGTGCTGCACCGCGCCCTGCGCGAGGGGCTTGATGTCCACGCCCTCTCCTTCGATTATGGACAGCGCCACGCTCGCGAGCTCGAGGTCGCCGAGCGCGTCTGCCGTGAGCTCGGCGTGCCCCACCAGGTGGTGGACATCCGCGCGATCCACGGCCTGATCGACAACTCCGCGCTGACCGATGCCAGCCGTGCGATGCCCGAGGGCGATTACGGCGAGGAGAACCTCAGCGCCACGGTCGTCCCCAATCGCAACATGATCCTCCTCGCGCTGGCCATCGCCAAAGCGGTGAACATCGGCGCCGGCCGGGTCGACTATGGCGCCCACGGCGGCGACCATGTGCTCTACCCCGACTGCCGCCCCGAATTCGTCGAGGCGATGAACGCCGTGGCCGGCATCGCCAACTTCGAGGCCGTCGAGATTCATGCCCCCTACCTGCGCGCCACCAAGGCACAGATTCTCGCCGACGGCCTGGCCATGGGGCTCGACTACGGCAAGACCTGGACCTGCTACGTGGGAGAGCGGCTTGCCTGCGGACGCTGCGGCAGCTGCCGCGAGCGTCTGGCGGCCTTCGCCGCCCAGGGGGTCAGTGATCCCATTGCCTACGCCGAAGGGGTCGCCTGATGTATCACGTCAAGGAAGCCTTCTACACCCTGCAGGGTGAGGGCGGCCAGGCGGGTCGCGCCAGCGTGTTCTGCCGCCTCTCGGGCTGCAACCTCTGGTCCGGCCGCGAGTCTGACCGGGCCGCGGCAGCCTGCAGATTCTGCGATACCGACTTCATCGGCACCGATGGTCAGAATGGCGGGCGCTTCGCCGGTGCCGCGGCCCTGGCCGACCACCTGACGGCACTATGGCCTGATCGAGAGGGCCCGGGGGCGAGAGCCGGCATCCCCTATGTGGTGTTCACCGGGGGCGAACCGCTGTTGCAGCTCGACGAGCCGCTGATCCAGGCCATGCATGACCGGGGCTTCGAGGTCGCCGTGGAGACCAATGGCACCCTGCCCGCTCCCGCCGGCATCGACTGGCTCTGTGTCAGTCCCAAGGGGCAGAACGCCCTGGCCATTACCGCAGGGAACGAGCTGAAGCTGGTCTACCCTCAGACCGAGGCGCCGCCCGAGCGCTTCGCCCCGCTGGCGTTCGACCACTTCTTCCTGCAACCCATGGACGAGGCGCCCACCGGTGGCTCCCACGACACCACGGCCGACACCATTGCCTACTGCCTGGCAAACCCGCTGTGGCGCCTGTCGCTGCAGACCCACAAGATCACGGGGATCGACTGATGACGCTATTCGTCAACCGCCTGACCCAGCTCGACGTTTCCTGGTGGTGTTCAACCCGCGGCCTGGTCGGGGCCAGCTGGCACGTTGACGTGGAACTCGACGGGGAACTGGGTGAAGACGGCATGCTCTTCGACTTCGGAGAGGTGAAGCCCTGGATCAAGCAGCGCCTGGATGCCGGCGTCGATCACACCCTGCTCGTCCCCAGTCGCGCCCCGGGCCTGGAGATCCACGACTGCCGCGAGGGGCTCTGCGTCAGCACCACCCTGCCCTGGGCCATGGAGCTGCGAGTGCCGCGCCAGGCGCTGACCCTGCTGCCCTGGCGGGAGATCAGCGCGGAGCGCCTGGCCGACCATCTGGCGGCGGAACTGATGCGCCGCCCTCCACCACGGGTCAGCGACATTCGACTGCGCCTGCGGGAAGAGGAGATCGAGGGGGCGACCTACACCTACAGCCACGGACTGCGACGCCACGTCGGCAACTGCCAGCGCATCGCCCACGGCCACCGCTCACGGCTCTATATCTGGCAGCTCGGCAAGCGCGTCCCCGCGCTGGAGCAACAGTGGGCCGACTGGCTGGCGGATGGCTACCTGGTCGATGAGGCCGACATCGTCACCGGCGACGAGCCGGCCTGGAAGGCGCGGCTGACGACCCGCTATCAAACGGACCAGGGGCAGTTCTTCCTGCGCCTGCCCAGAGAGCGCTGCCATGTGCTGCCGACGCCCACCACGGTGGAGTGGATTGCCGACTGGCTGGCCCAGCAGATCGCCAGTGACACGGGCTGCGAGACCCGGGTTCAGGCCTTTGAGGGCATCGACAAGGGCGCCATCGCCCAGGCCTCCCCATGACGGCTGGGGCCCCCTCGCTCCACGCAAAGGACACCATCGAAGCCGACTGCCGTCCGGGGTGCGGGGCCTGCTGTATCGCTCCCTCGATCAGCACGCCAATACCCCGCATGCCCGAAGGCAAGCCGGCCGGGGTCCGCTGCGTTCAGTTGGATGACGACAACCTCTGCCGGTTGTTTGGCGACCCGCGCCGCCCGGCGGTATGCGAGCGATTCAGTTTCGATGTGACCCTGTGCGGAGAGCGGCGCGAGCAGGCGCTTGAGCGCATCGCCGCTCTGGAAATCGCCACCGAATAGCATCAGGCGATGCGTCCCAGCGCCTTGAGCACCTCCAGCAGGTCAACCACCTGTTCATCGAGCTGGTGATACTCCTGCATCAGCGCCCGCAGACAAACTTCGAAGCGATCCCGGTCTAGCGGTTCATCTTCCTTCACCGGCGTCGCGGCAAGTAACGGAGATTCGAGAAAGGTGTCGGGGGTGGCATCAGGGCCCTCGAGTTCTCGAAGGGCCTGGGCAAAGGCATCATCGAGTTCACGGAACTGGCGCAGTTTTTCACGCTCGTCCATCGGTTTGTGCTGAGTGTGCTTTTTCATTCGTAACCGGTCGTTCGTGGGGACGGCTCAGAGGGAAGCGCATAGGGAAAAACACGTGGCACTAGCCGTTTCCCGAATAATGGCTTGGAAAATTATTATACCGACATCAGGAGCACGGGCGAAGCAGGAGATCGATACGCCGACGGCGCCCTCGGGGCGCCGTCGGAAAAACGAGCAGGAACCCCGAAGGGTATGCCCGATTACTCTTCGACGCGTACCAGCCAGGACTCAACGGTGTCGCTGCTGTACTCGTCCTTCCACGCTTTCAGCGTCTTGTGGTTGCCGCCGCGAGTTTCCACGACTTCACCGGTGTTGGGGTTCTTGTAGATCTTGAGCTTGCGCTTGCGACGCGCGCCTGCCGGTGCGGAAGCGGTCTTGGGTGCGCTTCCAGCCGGCTTGGGGTCGAGCAGCGCGATCACGTCGGCAGCACTCTTGTCGAACTCCTTCATCAGCGATTCGAGGCGATCCTTGAACTCGAGCTCAGACTGAAGGCGCTTGTCGTTCTGCAGCTTCTCCATGTTGGACTGGAGCTCTTTCAGCTGCTGTTCCATCTGCATGTATTCGTTGATCAGAGACATTATCTGACTTCCTTTTTTCGGGGTGGCTAATGCAACCGGAGCGGCACTATCTGACAACTGTCATATAACTCGCGATAGTTTGAACGATACCGACTCTCAACGCAACTCCAGTATAACTATCACGGATGAACAATGGAGTGCGGCACGCAACTTGCCGAGAGCATCCGAGGTGAGAGGCCACGGCCCGACCCGATCCGATAATTCAGATTGACGATGCAGAGTGACGATGCAGAGTAACGATGCAGAGCGGCAATGCCGAGTGACGATTCACACG
Source organism: Halomonas sp. (assembly GCA_003560175.1). Lineage (GTDB taxonomy): Bacteria > Pseudomonadota > Gammaproteobacteria > Pseudomonadales > Halomonadaceae > Halomonas. The sequence goes on from PWIZ01000434.1 coordinate 6,637, forward strand.
GACAGGACAAACAAACTCGTCACACGGGCAAGTTTGAGCGACCCACACATCTCGCTGGCAACGGGTCGCTAATCTCAAGCAATAACCAGAGCATACTGCTAGCGTCGCCCCATTCAGTGCTTGAAGTCAGGGGCTCAGGAATACGAAGCGCTAAAAAAACCGCCGCCCCGAGGGGCGGCGGTTCCTGTACCGTCGGGAAGGGGCTTCCCGATCAGTCCTGACCCATCTGCTGCTTGATGAGGTCGCCGATGGTCATCGGACCACCGCTCTCGGGAGACTCTTCACGCAGCTTCTTCAGGTTCTGGCGAGTATCGTCCTGATCCTTGGCCTTGACGGACAGGGCGATCTGACGGTTCTTGCGATCGACACCGATGATACGGGCCTCGACGCTGTCGCCTTCGTTCAGAATGTTACGGGCATCCTCGACGCGATCGGCGCTGAGCTCGGAGGCCTTCAGCACGGCGACGACATCGGTCGCCAGCTCGACCTGAGCCTGCTTGGCATCGACCTCGACCACACGGCCGGTGACGATGGTGCCCTTGTCGTGAACGGCCAGGTACTCGGCCACCGGATCGGTATCGAGCTGCTTGATACCCAGGGAGATGCGCTCACGCTCCGGATCGATGGAGAGGATCACCGCCTCGGCCTCGTCGCCCTTCTTGAAGCCGCGCACGGCTTCTTCACCGGTATCGGTCCAGGAGATGTCGGACAGGTGAACCAAGCCGTCGATGCCGCCTTCCAGACCGATGAAGATACCGAAGTCGGTAATCGACTTGATGGTACCGGCAACGCGGTCGCCCTTGTTGTAGCGGCCGCTGAAGTCTTCCCACGGGTTGGTGGTGCACTGCTTGATACCCAGGGAGATGCGACGACGCTCCTCGTCGATATCCAGCACCATGACGTCAACATCGTCGCCGACCTGGACAACCTTAGAGGGGTGGATGTTCTTGTTGGTCCAGTCCATCTCGGAGACGTGGACCAGGCCCTCGACACCCTCTTCCAGCTCGGCAAAGCAGCCGTAGTCGGTGAGGTTAGTGACGGTGGCGTGAACCTTGGTGCCTTCCGGGTAACGATCCTTGATGTTGACCCAGGGATCTTCGCCCAGCTGCTTCAGGCCCAGGTAGACACGGTTGCGCTCGCGATCGAACTTGAGCACCTTGACGCTGATCTCGTCACCCACGGCCACGATCTCGCTCGGGTGCTTGATGCGCTTCCAGGCCATGTCGGTGATGTGCAGCAGGCCGTCAACGCCACCGAGGTCGACGAAGGCGCCGTAGTCGGTCAGGTTCTTGACGATACCGAGGATCTGCTGGCCTTCCTGCAGGGTGGCGAGCAGGGCCTCACGCTCGGCGCTGTTCTCGGCTTCGAGCACGGCACGGCGGGAAACAACGACGTTGTTGCGCTTCGGGTCAAGCTTGATGACCTTGAAGTCGAGTTCCTTGTTCTCGAGATGCGTGGTGTCGCGCACCGGACGCACATCGACCAGAGAACCCGGAAGGAAGGCACGGATAGAGTCGACATCGACGGTGAAGCCGCCCTTGACCTTACCGTTGATCACGCCCTTGACGATTTCATCTTTCTCGAAGGCTGCTTCCAGGATCTTCCACGCTTCGGCGCGCTTGGCCTTTTCGCGGGAGAGACGTGTCTCGCCGAAACCGTCCTCGACGGCTTCCAGGGCGACGTGAACTTCGTCGCCGATGGCGATGGACAGATCGCCATTATCGTCACGGAACTGTGACGCGGGGATCTGACCTTCGGACTTCAGGCCAGCATTGACGGTGACCCAGTCACCCTCGATGTCGACAATGGTAGCCACGACGATAGCGCCCGGCTCCATGTTGATGTCCTGGAGAGATTGTTCAAACAAATCAGCAAAGCTTTCGCTCATGGTGTTCCTACGTGATCAACGTTAAGTGCGGTCAAACCGCTTCCTCCGCACCACCAGCGAGTGCGGGCCTTATTTACATAACCCCCGGAGATGTTGGCGCTGGTTCGACCTGGCTCGGCTATCGGAAATCGCTACCGAACCACGTCATCACATTCTGCCGGGGGCGCCGCAAGGGGGTTTCAGATGGCAGACGCCAGACCACGTTCGGTCAGCAATTCCGTCAGCCGATCCACCACTTCCGGTATCGTCAGGCGCGTGGTGTCAAGCGTGATGGCATCACCTGCCGGCTTGAGCGGGGCCACGCTGCGCTGCATGTCGCGTGCATCGCGCGCCTGAATCTCCTTCAAAAGACTCGATAGACTAGCATCCACCCCGGCTTCCCGCAACTGAAGCTGCCGCCGTCGCGCCCTCTCGTCGGCGCTTGCCGTGAGGAAGATCTTCAGCGGGGCATCGGCGAACACCACGGTCCCCATGTCGCGGCCGTCGGCCACCAGCCCGGGTGGCTGGCGAAAGTCGCGCTGACGCTGTAGCAGCGCCTCGCGCACCGCGGGCAGCGCGGCCACTCGAGAGGCGGCGTCGCCCACCTGCTCGGTGCGAATGGTGGTGGTGGCCTCGGCCCCCTCCAGCAGAACACGCGTACCCTCGCCCTCGGCCACGAAGACCACGTCGAGGGAGCGCGCCACCCGGGCGAGCCCCGCTTCGTCATCCAGCGCCACGCCGTACTTGCCGGCGGCCAGTGCGGTGAGACGGTAGAGGGCGCCGGAGTCGAGCAGGTGCCAGCCCAGGCGCTCGGCGACCAGGCGGCTGATGGTGCCCTTGCCGGCGCCCCCGGGGCCGTCGATGGCCAGTACTGGTACGGCAGTCTCGTCGATGCTCATACGCCCTCCTCGACCGCTTGCTCCTCGAGACGCAGCCCCACCTTGCGGGCCAGGTCGATGAAGCCGGGGAAGGAGGTGGCCACGTTGGCGCAGTCGTCGATGATGATGTCGTCGCCGGCGCGCAGCGCGGCGATGGCAAACGACATGGCGATGCGGTGATCGCCCAGGCTGTCGATGCGCCCGCCGCCATAGTTGGCCCCTTCCGGGTTGCCGCCACCCACGATATCGATGCCGCCCTCGACCAGCGTGTGCTCGACGCCGATAACGGCAAGACCATTGGCCATGGCCTGCAGCCGGTCGGACTCCTTGACGCGCAGCTCCTCCGCCCCGCGCAGGCGGGTGGTGCCCTGGGCGTTCGCCGCGGCGATAAACAGCGCCGGGAACTCGTCGATGGCCAGCGGCACCTGCTCCACCGGAATCTCGATGCCCTTCAGCGGCGCATGGCGAATATGCAGATCGGCCACCGGTTCGCCGCCCACCTCGCGCTCGTTGGAGAGCGTCAGGTCGGCCCCCATCAGCTGGAGAATGTTGATCACTCCGATGCGGGTCGGGTTGATGCCCACATGCTCCAGCACCAGGTCGGCGCCCGGCGTGATCGCCGCGGCCACCAGGAAGAAGGTGGCCGAGGAGATATCGGCGGGCACGTCGATGGGCGCGGCGGCGAGCTTGCCGCCGCCGGAGAGCCTGCAGGTGTCGCCCTCGCGATGCACCTCGTAGCCGAAGCCCTGGAGCATGCGCTCGGTGTGGTCGCGGGTCGGCGCCGGTTCGCGCACCCGGGTCTCGCCCTCGGCGTAGAGCCCGGCGAACAACAGGCAGGACTTCACCTGGGCGCTGGCCATGGGCATGTCGTAGGTAATGCCCTTCAATGCCTTGCCGCCGTGAATGCGCAGCGGCGGTCGGCCGCCCTCAGCGGTGTCGATCTCGGCGCCCATCAGGCGCAACGGGTCGGCCACTCGCCCCATGGGGCGCTGGGTCAGGGAAGCATCACCGGCGAGCTAGGTGTCGAAGCCCTGGCCGGCCAGCAGCCCAGCGAACAGGCGCATGGCGGTGCCGGCATTGCCCACATAGAGGGGCCCCGACGGTGCCTTGAGACCATGCATGCCCACGCCGTGAACGGTCACGCGCCCCTGGTGCGGGCCCTCGATGGCCACCCCCATCTCGCGGAACGCCTGCAGGG
>PWIZ01000024.1 GCA_003560175.1 Halomonas sp.
CCGTCGTGGGCCGCGCGCTGCCCCGGCGGCGCCAGGGCCACGAAGAAGCGCGTATCGAAACGTCGCGGGGCCCCCGGCGGCGTGACCCAGTGGCCCACGTAGGCCAACCGGTCCAGCGGCAGCGTAAGCCCATGGGACTCGCACAGCGCCCGGAAGCCGGTCTCCTCGCGCCGCAGCGCCTCGCGCCCTTCGGTGAGGACAGGGTGATCCCCCGACAGCAGGCGCCCCTGTCCATCCACGGCCAGCAGCAGGCCCGCTTCCTCGAGGCTCTCGCGAAGGGCCGCGATCATGAAATCGGCGCCGCCCTCGTCGAGGCTCAGGGTCTGGCTGATGGCGCCGTCCTCGCTGCCGGAGGCGCAGGCACGCGCGTCCGGGTCGCGGGGGTCCACGGCGCCGCCGGGAAAGACGAAGTAGCCGGGCAGGAAGGCCGCCTGCCAGGTGCGCTGCAGCAGCAGGACTTGTAGCCCCTCGTCGCCGTCTCGGACGAGGGCAAGGGTCGCGGCGGGCCGGATCGCCGTCATGATCGGGCAGGTTCCGAGTTGGTCGGCGGGGAGTCGGGGGCGTGTTTCATCATTCGGCTCGTTATGGGCAGTGGGATCTACACCAGCAATACCACGACGGGTGCACCCGGCCAATCGGCTCAATGGCATATTGCAAACAACAGATTGCAATGCGAGAAGGACCGACTCGCCCTGGCCACCACGCGCCTGGCGGCGGGGCGAAGCCCGCTGTGGGCCCCGCCTCGCCGCTCGTCAGGTGGGCAAGCGGCTCAGTGCAAGCCAGGCATCTGCATCCCGTGCAGGTCGTGATCAGGCACCAGACTCGGCAGCCCCGCCGGCCCTGCCATCACCAGCAGCCCCAGCAGGATCAGCGCAACGCCGACCGGGCGCACCAGCCGTCCGCCATGGCGCCCTACCTTCTCGTAGAGCATCAAGGCCGCGAGGGGCGCCATCCAGGCCAGGTTGGCGATCCCGACGATCACCATCACCAGCATCAGGGCCCAGCAGCAGCCGAGGCAGAAGGCCCCGTGGCGCAGGCCGAGGGCGAAGCCACCGGCCGCGCCCTGGCGATAGTGGTTGAGCAGGAAGGATCGAGGGGCTCGGCACCTGTCCAGGCAAGCCTCCTTGAGGGCAGAGAACTGGAAAGCCCCGGCCAGGAGCAGTGTGCCGCCGGCCAACCACTCGGGGCGCTGGTGCAGCCAATGCCAGTGCTGGGCAAGGTTCTCCAGCAGGGCCATGGCGATCAGTGCCGCCACGCCGAAGGCGGTCCAGACGACCAGATAGCCCGCCAGGAAGCTGGCGCGGGCCAGGCGCGGGTAAGGCTGCCGCGCCGCCACCTGCCGGAAGAGCCCGACCATGGGCAGGGTCGTGGGCAGCATCATCGCCGCGATATGCACCTGCCAGGCCACCAGGAAGAGCGCCAGACTGGCCCACACCGCCATCCCGTCCACCATCAGCCGGTGGTGGTGCACCCACTGCACCTCGCCGGTCACTTCGGCGGTGATGGCCAGCAGCCAGGCCAGCAGAATGGCCACCATGAGCAGCGGAGCGCGCCCCCAGGCGGGGCGCGCTTGAGTAATGGTACTCATGGCTGGTACTCCATCATCCAGCGGGTCTGGATGGCGTTGTGGCCGTCGAAGGACCACTCCATGCCATGCTGTGGCAGGGTCACCCGGTAGCGCTGCGACTTGCCGATATAGGCCGGCGCCCCCTTCACCGTGGTGAAGGCGCTGCCGTAAAGCATCGCGGTGCTGCCGTCCGGCGCAGACTGGATGGGCGTGAAGGCCGCCTCCACCATCCCCTCGGCTTCCAACCGCCCGTTGGCCTCAAAGGCCTCATGGGTGATCGGCACCCGCTCGACTGCGACCACTTCCCCGACCAGGCTCGCCAGGTCGGCCAGCGGCCCGCCCAGCTTGCCGCCGAAGGCGTCCAGCAGGGCCTCGGCCTGTGCATCGTCGGCGCGGCTGTCGACCAGCAGCACCGAGCGCCAGCCGCCGGCCAGGGCATTACCCGGGATATGGGCCACATTGATCAGGTTCAGCCCCGAGACGTCGACCCCACGGGCCTCGCCCTTCTCCAGATGAAAGGTAATCACGCCGAAGCATTCGCCCCGGTCCGGATCCTCGCCGATAAAGCAGGGACAGGACACCGCACAGGAGCAGAGCTCCAGCATGGTGCCTTCCAGACGGTAGCTCGCATCGGCCGTTGCGGTGTCTGTTGCTGCGGTGTTTGTCGTTGTGATGTTCATGGCGCACCTCCACCAGCGTCAGGGTTGGATTTCCCCGCGTGGTGAGATGTCGTGAGCGGTCACGGCACCGGCCACGCCGGGGCAGTCGCGCTCCACAGGCCGCCTGGTGCGGCCGGGTCCCTGGCAACCCGTTGCCCTGTCGTCAGGTCGTGCGGGTCGCCGCCGAGAAGGTGAAATCCAGCATCCGGTCGAGGGGTGCCGGATCTCTCAGCAGGCGGCTGCGCAGGGCAGCGCCTTCCCAGCAGTTGAGCAGCAGATTGGCCAGTTCTCGGGGGTTGGCCTCCCCGGGAATCTCCCCCCGGCGGCGGGCCTCCTCCAGGCAGTCGGCGATACGGCCGCTGATCTCGCTGAAACAGGCCTCGATCCTTGACGCGAAGGTAGCGTTCA
>PWIZ01000275.1 GCA_003560175.1 Halomonas sp.
AGGCCGCAGCGCTGGCAGAGGCCTGAGCGGGGCCAGCTCAGGGTGGATTCGGCAGCCGGCCACGCCGCTGCAGCCAGCGCGTCAGCAGGTGCGCCGGCAGGTAGATCAGCAGCGGCCACAGTGCCATCAGCGCCCCCAGGTAGACCAGCGGTGCCAGCCACTCCTGATGCTGACCGAAGGGCCCGTGAACCCAGTTGATATTGCGCTCGGGCTCGGTCAACAGGTAGGTCAGCGGTACCACCACCAACGTCAGCAGGCTCTGCCACCACAAGGCGCCGCGGGCATAGCCCAGCCTGGCGACGCCGATTCCCGCCACCAGCGGCAGAATCACATGGTAGAGCGACATGGCGCGGGCCATGGGCGGGTGCTCGGGGTCAAACATGTACTCGGTGCCGCCGATAGGGTGCACGCCGGTCACCCAGGCCGCAGCCACGTCGAGCGCCCATAGACTGCCCACCAGGGCCACGGCCAGCCACTGCATCGAGAGCAGCAGGCGATTCTCCCACCACAGGGCGACGAGGATGAGGAAGCTGGCCAGGTTGCACAGCCAGAAGAAATTCTGCGGGCCCAGCAGCAGCCAGAAGCTGGGTGCCCAGACGACGATCCAGGCGGTGAAGACAAGCTTGAGCCAGAGAGGAATTCCCGCGCAGGGTTTCGGTGCCGGAGAGGGGGCTGTCATGTTCGTCTCCAGGGAGAACCCACGGGGTCGATAGCCGGGTTCTACTTGGCATCTGAAATCCGGGGCTTGACGTCATGGTCGAGCTGCACGACCTTTTGTGATGAACTCACCATCCCAGGAGGATGCACCATGGGCAAGCTTTCCCAACAGACCTGCGAGGCCTGCAGCATCGACGCCCCGCGAGTCACCGACGACGAGATGGACGAGTACCGTCAGGATGTGCCCGAGTGGCAGATCGTCGAGCGCGATGGCATCATGAAGCTTGAACGAGCCTTCACGTTCAAGGATTTCGTGCAGGCCCTCGACTTCACACAGCGAGTCGGCGAGATCGCCGAACAGGCTGACCATCATCCCGCGATCCTCACCGAATATGGCAAGGTGACCGTGACCTGGTGGTCACACAAGATCAAGGGCCTGCACAGGAACGACTTCATTCTTGCCGCCAGAACCGACGAGGTAGCGAAATAAATGTTCGAACACATTGAGCGGGTTCCCGGGGATGCCATCCTCGGTCTGATCGAGGCCTTCAAGAAGGACACCAACCCCCAGAAGGTCGATCTCGGCGTCGGCGTCTACAAGGACGACCATGGCAACACACCGGTGATGCGCGCCGTCAAGGAAGCCGAGGCCCTGCTGCTCAAGAACGAGACCACCAAGACCTACATCGGCTCCCACGGAGCGCCCGAGTACGCTTCGGTGATTCTGCCCATGGTGCTGGGCGAAGCCTCGCCGGTGCTGGAAGCGGGCCGTGCCAGCGCTACCCAGTCTCCCGGCGGCACCGGCGCCCTGCGCCTGGCGGCAGACTTCATCGCCAAGCAGTTGCCTGGCAAGGGCATCTGGGTCTCGGACCCGACCTGGCCCAATCACCTTGGCATCTTCAGCGCCGCCGGCATCGAGCTGCACAAGTACCCCTACGTGGACGCCGAGAACCGCCTCGACTTCGACGGCATGCTAGCGGCGCTGAAGCAGATCCCCGAGGGTGACGTGGTAGTGCTGCACGCCTGTTGCCACAACCCCACCGGCTTCGACCTGTCCCACGAGCAGTGGCAGACCGTGCTCGAGGTGGTGCGCGAGCGCAACCTGCTGCCGCTGGTGGACTTCGCCTACCAAGGCTTCGGCGAAGGCCTGGACGAGGACGCCTACGGAGTGCGCCTGCTGGCCGAGAACCTCGACGAGGTGATCATCACCAGCTCCTGCTCCAAGAACTTCGGCATCTACTGCGAGCGTACCGGCTGCCTGATCATGGTGGCGAAGAATACCGAGCAGATGGAGAATGTCCGCTCGCAGATCGCCATCGTGGCCCGGGAGAACTACTCCAACCCGCCGGCCCATGGCGGTTCCATCGTCAGCGAGATCCTGCACTCCGCCGAGCTCGCGGCCCTCTGGCGCGAGGAGCTCACCGAGATGCGCGACCGGATCAACACCCTGCGCAGCGACTTCGTCGAGTCACTCAAGCCCTACGACCTGGACCAGAAGTACGCCTGCGTCGCCGAGCAGCGCGGCATGTTCTCCTACACCGGTCTGCAGCCAGAGCAGGTCGATCGCCTGCGCGACGAATTCGGCATCTACATGGTGCGTTCGGGTCGCGCCAACGTCGCCGGCTTCTCCAGGGAGAACCTTCCCTACCTGGCCAAGGCCATCGCCGCGGTCAACTGATCCCCCATGCTAGCCTCTGCGCCCAGGCCCTGCCCGGGCGTCGTCGTTCAACGCCGTGCCCCGCCAATAGCGGGGCGTACGGCGTGAGGGCGGCTACTTCCAGAAATCGCGAATCGAGGCGATCCCCTGGGCACCCACGGCGCGGGCGTGGTTAGCATCGAAGCGAGTCATGCCACCCAGGGCGAAGACCGGCATGGCCGCTCGCTCCACCAGCTCCTGGAAGTCATGCCAGCCCATGGGCGGCACTTCCGGGTGGGAAGGCGTAGTGCGCAGCGGCGAAAGGGTCGCGAAATCGC
>PWIZ01000048.1 GCA_003560175.1 Halomonas sp.
CACGGCTTCGGGCTGTTCCTCGAGCCCATGAGCTCGGAGCTGGGCTGGGGCCGCGGCGTCTTCGCCTTCGCCCTGGCGCTGCAGAACCTGCTGTGGGGGCTCTCCCAGCCCTTTGCCGGCGCCCTGGCCGACCGCTTCGGCGCCGCCCGGGTGGTGGTGGTGGGCGGCGCCCTCTATGCCCTGGGCCTGCTGTTCATGGGGGTCTCGGAGTCGGCGCTGGGCATGACCCTCTCCGCCGGCGTGCTGATCGGCCTGGGCCTCTCCGGCACCACCTTCTCGGTGATCCTGGGCGCCGTGGGCCGCGCCGTGGCACCCGAGAAGCGCAGCATGGCCATGGGCATCGTCAGCGCCGCCGGCTCCTTCGGCCAGTTCGCCATGCTGCCCGGCACCCTGGGCCTGATGGGATGGCTGGGGTGGTCGGCGGCGCTGCTGGCGATGGGGGCCATCGCCGCGCTGATGCTGCCCCTCGGCGCCATGCTGCGCGACCGCCCCTCGGCCAAGGCGTCCAGCGATATCAGCCTGGGTGCCGCCCTCGACGAGGCCGCCAACCATCGCGGCTTCTGGCTGCTCTGCCTGGGCTTCTTCGTCTGCGGCTTCCAGGTGGTGTTCATCGGCGTTCATCTGCCCGGCTACCTCTTCGACAGCGGTATCGCCGTGCAGGTGGGCAGCACCGTGCTGGCCCTGGTCGGCCTGTTCAACATCTTCGGCACCTATGCCGCCGGCTGGCTGGGAGGACGCTACTCCAAGCCGCGCCTGCTCACCTGGCTCTACCTGATCCGCGGCGTGGTGATCACCCTCTTCCTGGTCGCTCCACTGAGTCCGGCCAGCGCCTATCTGTTCGGCATCGCCATGGGGCTGCTGTGGCTCTCCACGGTGCCGCTGACCAACGGCATCGTCGCCTCGGTGTTCGGCGTGCAGCACCTCTCCATGCTGGGCGGCATCGTCTTTCTCTTCCATCAGCTCGGCTCCTTCATGGGCGTCTGGCTGGGAGGCTACCTCTACGACCTGCAGGGCGACTACGCGGTGGTGTGGAACATCGCCATCCTGCTCTCGGTGGTGGCCGCCGCCCTGCACTGGTTCATCAGCGAAAGGCCGGTCCACCGCCCTGCCCCCGCGGAGGCCGAGGCATGAGCCGCTCGCGTCTGCTGCCGATCGCCGCTCTCATCGTCACCGCCGCCGCCCTGGGCCTGGTCTGGTGGGGCTGGCATCACCTCGACGCTGCCCAGCTGCTGCTGGGCAGCCGGCTCTGCTGATCCCGCCACCACCCTTCAGCGGCACCATCAATCGGCATCGTTGACCGCGATTCTGCAGAAGACAATAGCCACCGGGCCGCCTACACTGCACTGCAGCATTCACGGCAGAGCGGGAGAAGTCCATGGCGACCGGCGACATCGGAATGAACCATTCAGCGGCTGACGAGGAGAACGTCCGATGATCGGTATCTCGGCAATCGCCATCGCGCTGCTGCTGTTGATGTATCTGGCCTATCGCGGGCTCAGCCTGTTGGTCCTGGCCCCGGTGCTGGCCGTGCTGGTGGCGCTGGTCTCGGTCGACACCCCCCTGCTGGCCAGCTATACCCAGGTCTTTATGGGGGCCGCCGGCGACTTCATCGTCCGTTTCTTTCCGCTGTTCCTGTTAGGGGCGGTGTTCGGCAAGCTGATGGAGGATTCGGGCAGCGCCGAGGTGCTGGCCAGCACGCTCGTCGAGCGCCTGGGCGATACCCGCGCCATCCTGGCGGTGGTGCTCTCCTGCGCGGTGATGACCTACGGCGGCGTCTCGCTGTTCGTGGTGGCCTTCGCGGTCTACCCAATCGCCGCGGCGCTGTTCCGCAAGGCCAACCTGCCCAAGCGATTGATCCCGGGCACCATCGCCCTGGGGGCCTTCACCTTCACCATGACGGCGCTGCCGGGCACGCCGGCCATCCAGAATGCCATTCCCATGCCCTACTTCGGCACCTCGCCGTTTGCCGCGCCGGGGCTCGGCATCCTCACCGGTCTGGTCATGCTGGGGCTGGGGCAGGCCTGGCTGAGCCGTCGGGCGCGTCAGGCGCGAGTGGCCGGCGAAGGCTATGGCAACCACCAGCATGAGGCCGCACCGGCCACTCACCTGCGGGAACGCGCAGCGGGGGAAGGCTTCGACCTGGCCGAGGTCACTCAACCCCAGGCGACGCGCGACCTGCCCCCCTTGTCGCTGGCGCTGCTGCCCATCCTGCTGGTCATTGCCCTGAACCTGCTGTTCACGGCGGTGGTGATTCCGGCCATGGACACCGGATATCTCGCCGAACCGACCTATGGCGCCACCAGCATCGACTCGGTGCGCGGCGTCTGGTCGGTGATCGCCGCCCTGGTGATCGCCATCATGGTCATCATCGCCACCAACAGGAGGCGCCTCGCGGACCTCACCACCACCCTGGACAGCGGTGCCAATGCCTCGCTGCTGCCGATCTTCAATACCGCCAGCCTGGTCGGCTTCGGTTCGGTGATCGCGTCGCTTGCGGCCTTCGAGACGATCAGCCTCTGGGTGACCTCGGTGGGCGGCGACAATCCGCTGATCTCGCTGGCCATTGCGGTCAACCTGCTGGCCGGCATGACCGGCTCGGCCTCCGGCGGCATGAGCATCGC
>PWIZ01000156.1 GCA_003560175.1 Halomonas sp.
GGGAGAGGGTCGAGGGGCTGACGTGGCAGGCGTCGCTGGCGCGGCCGAAGTGCAGGGTGTTGGCCAGGGCTAGGAAGTGCTTGAGGGGGCGCATGTCCATATCTTGATTATTGCATGATCTGGCATGCCACGTTGCAAATATAGCGTTTTACGCAATAGAGGGGCTGGCGTATGGTGTCTCCATCGGCTGCCGAGAACCCAGCCCCGCGTCAGACGGGGAGGGTGGCCATCAACGCTGACACCCACATCGACCAACGTTCCAGGAGTTTCACTATGCACGTTTACTATGACAAGGATTGCGACCTCTCCCTCATCCAGGGCAAGAAGGTCACCATCGTGGGCTACGGTTCCCAGGGGCACGCCCACGCCAACAACCTTAAGGAGTCCGGCGTCGACGTCACTGTCGCTCTGCGTGAAGGCTCCTCTTCCGCCGCCAAGGCCGAGGCCGCCGGCCTCAAGGTCGCCAGCGTGCCGGAAGCCTGCAAGGCCGCCGACGTGGTCATGATCCTGGCCCCGGACGAGAACCAGAAGGCGATCTACGAAAACGAAGTCGAGCCGAACCTGAAGCAGGGTGCCACCCTGGCCTTCGCCCACGGCTTCAATATTCACTACAACCAGATCGAGCCGCGCAAGGATCTGGACGTGATCATGATTGCGCCCAAGGCCCCGGGCCACACCGTGCGCTCCGAGTTCGTCAAGGGCGGCGGCATCCCCGATCTCATCGCCATCCACCAGGATGCCTCCGGCAGTGCCAAGGAGCTCGCGCTCTCCTACGCAGCCGGCGTTGGCGGTGGCCGCAGCGGCATCATCGAGACCACTTTCAAGGACGAGACCGAGACCGATCTGTTCGGCGAGCAGGCCGTGCTGTGTGGCGGTGCCGTCGAGCTAGTCAAGGCCGGCTTCGAGACCCTGACCGAGGCGGGCTACGCCCCGGAGATGGCCTACTTCGAGTGCCTGCACGAGCTCAAGCTAATTGTCGACCTGATGTACGAGGGCGGTATCGCCAACATGAACTACTCCATCTCCAACAACGCGGAGTATGGCGAGTATGTGACCGGCACCGAGGTGATCAACGAGCAGTCTCGCGAGGCGATGCGCAACGCGCTCAAGCGTATCCAGACCGGCGAGTATGCCAAGATGTTCATTCAGGAAGGCAACAGTAACTATCCGTCGATGACCGCGCGTCGCCGCCTGAATGCCGAGCATGAGGTCGAGATCGTGGGTGCCAAGCTGCGCGGTATGATGCCGTGGATCGCTGCCAACCAGCTGGTGGACAAGTCCAAGAACTGATCTCGATCGGTTGTCGGACAAGAAGGAGGGCGCGGACTACCGCGCCCTCTCTCGTTGTGAAACCCGGGTCGGCGTCTGGCGTTGTGGGGCCGTGATGGGCGTGTAGAATGAGAGTGCGCCCCAGGGCGACTTCATTTCGGCAATGGACGAGACGCATGAGCCAGGATCCCCGCAATACCGAGCACGACCCCGCCCAGCCGGATGCCGGGCCGGCCGGCAAGGAGCCCCTCGAGCGGGTCTCCCCCGGCGAGGAGGACCTGGCCGCGGCCTTCGTGCGTGAGACCGAAGTGATCGAGGAAGCCGTGGAGGATGGCAAGAAAGTTCGCCGCAAGGGGATCTATCTGCTGCCCAATCTCTTCACGACCTCGGCGCTCTTCGCCGGCTTCTTCGCGATCGTGGCCGGTATCAACGGCGATTTCACCGCCGCCGCGGTGGCGATCTTCATCGCCATGGTGCTCGATGGCCTGGATGGCCGGGTGGCGCGCATGACCAACACCCAGAGCGCCTTCGGTGCCGAATATGACAGCCTCTCGGACATGCTCTCCTTCGGGGCGGCGCCGGCACTGGTGGCCTTCACCTGGATCCTCCAGGACATCGGCAAGACCGGCTGGGTGGTAGCCTTTCTCTACGTGGCCTGTGCCGCGCTGCGCCTGGCGCGCTTCAATGTGCAGATCGGTAGCGTCGACAAGAAGTGGTTCATCGGCCTGCCGAGCCCCTCGGCGGCAGCGCTGGTGGCAGCCAGCATCTGGACCTTTCACAGCTTCGATGCCGAAGCCTTTGGCTTCAAGCTGCTTATGCTGGTGATCGTTGCCGCGGCGGGCGTGCTGATGGTCAGCAATATTCGCTACTACAGCTTCAAGGATATCGACCTCAAGGGGCCGGTGCCCTTCGTGGTGCTGCTGGCGATCGTGCTGGGTTTCGTGGTGATCTCGATGCAGCCCTCGGTGATGCTGTTGTTGCTGTTCGGTGCCTACGTGGCCTCCGGCCCGGTGATGGCTGTGATGCGAAAGGTGAAGCGGGCACCACCGGCTGGCTGAATGCTCTCGACACGAAACGACAGCGCCCGCCCCAGGCGGGCGCTGTCGTCTTCGGGCGGCGCCCGCGGCCATTCAGTCACGCTCCTGAAAGTTTTTTACACGAAGGTCTTGCGGGGCAGCGGGGAACGTCGTAAAGTACGCATCCGCTGCGGGCAACGAGCAACGTTGCCGGCGGTGGCAAGTGGTAGAAGTGATTGTTATGAAAGAAAAATTCTTGACAGTCGCCGCGGATTCGGTAGAATGCGCACCACTGATTTGGAGTTCGCTGAGGGCTCCATGCGCAGTCACC
>PWIZ01000421.1 GCA_003560175.1 Halomonas sp.
CTCTGGCTGACGCCCGTGCCAGTTTCCTCGGCCACTACGCCGAGCGCTCCCTGCAGCCGGCGATGCTGCGCACCATCGTCATGGACCTGCTCAACGCCATCCACCCCGACGATCGCGACTATTTTCGCGAGACTCGCGAGAAGCGCCTCGGACGCACCCTGGAGGAGTTCCACTCCCCGGCGAAGGGGCTCTCGCAGCTGGATGCGGCGCTCGAGCCGCTGCGCGGCCGCCTGAAGGAGGCGGACTTCATCGACGGGGAGGCGCCGGCGGCAGGAGATTATCTGGTGTTTGGCAGTTTCATGTGGGCGCGCTGCGTGTCGAGCGCTGACCTGGTCTCCAACGCCGACCCCGTCTACGCCTGGCTGGAGCGCATGCTCGACCAGCATGAGGGCCTGGGTCGCGGAGCCATGCGTATCACCGATGTGGAGGGCTCCTACCGCTGACCAATAGCTACGAGATCCGTTGTTGAGATGGCGCCCGGTAATCGCCGGGCGCCATCGTTCAGAGACGAGAAAGGGTGTGAGAAAAATGGTTCGGCACCATGTTGCGCTGCACAAAAGTGACTGCTATGTTGCATTGCAGCGCAGGGCAAAGCGTCCTGTCTTCCCAAGCTTGTCTTCCCAAGTTAGACGGAGGTGTATCATGACCAAGGCAACCACCCAGAAAGCCACCGACAAATTCGAGGGCCTGTTAGTCGAGCCGGCACGCGCCTACGGCTCCCTGACCCTGGAGTACTACGAAAAACTGATGGCCGCCCAGCTTGAGGCGACGCGTCGCTATGCCGACTTCGGCCTGGCCCAGGCCCGCGCCTGGATCGACGTGCGTGATGCCGAGGGGCTCAAGAAGGTCATGGAGGACCAGCAGAAGGTGGCTCAGGACCTGGGCGATCATCTCAAGGCCGACGTCGAGAAGCTCTCCGGCCTGAGCCAGGACTACGTGCAGAAGAGCCAGAAGCTGGTCGAAGAGAGCATGAAGTCCGCGACCGACGCCGCCAAGTAAGCTGCCGACAATCAGCAAGCTGTACCGGGGTATCGCCGGTCGCTGAATTTCACGGGCCGCTTCCCGATCGGGGAGCGGCCCGTGTCGTACATGGCCAGCGTATCGGCCCTGCTCAGGGTGCATGCTCCCCTAGCAGGCGGACCACCTCGTTATCTTCCACCTGACCGAAGTCGGCGAAAAACTGGCCCACGGCACCGAAGCGGGCTGGAACTTCAGGGCAAACGACCTCGTCGGCCAGGGTCTCGAACCGAGCCAGGGTATCTAGCGGCGCGACCCCGATGGCAGCGATGAGCCGGGCAGGATCGCGCTGGCGTAGGGTGGCCAGTGCCGCGGTCATGGTGGCCCCGGTGGCGCTGCCGTCGTCCACCACCACCACGACCCGCCCGGCCGGGTCGATGGGCGAGCGCACTGGGGTGTAGAGCCGTCTGCGCTCCTCGATCATCTCGCGTTGCCGGGCGATCTCCCGGGTCAGCCACTCCTGGCGGCATCGCTGGGCCTCCTCTTCCAGATACACGCTGCCATCCTCGCTTACCGCGCCGATGGCGAACTCGGGGTTGCCCGGGGCCCCGACCTTGCGCACCAGCACTACGTCGAGCTCTCCCTCCAGGGCATCGGCGATCACCCGCCCCATGGGCACGCCACCTCGGGGGATGGCCAGCACCAGCGGTTTCACTCCCCTCAAATGGTCCAGAACCTCGGCCAGGCGCCTGGCCGCATCGAGTCGATCTCGATACATAGCAGCATCTCCGCAGAGCCTTTGGGAAGAAGTCTAGCCGAAGCGGGCCTGGCGGGCGGGCACAGGCGACAGCGCCGCCGGTATCACCGGCGGCGCGAGGGATGCCAGGGGCATATCATCTTGAGGGGTTGGACTTGGCCTTTTCGCTCTTGGTCGCGATGAGATCCTCTGGCTCGGGCTCTACCCGGCTCGGTTTGCCTGGCAGCACGGCATCCAGCAGAAGAGCCGTCAGGGCCGCCGGCACCAGGCCGGACTTGAGCAGCAGGCCGAGCTGGCCGGGCATGGTCTCGGAGATTGCCTCCACGGCGGGCAGGCCAATGCCCAGGCTCAGCGACACGGCGATGATCAGCATGGCGCGCTGGTCGAGCTCGCACTCCTGGATGATCTTCAGGCCCGCCGAGGCGATCATGCCGAACATCACGATGCCGGCGCCGCCCAGCACCGCATGGGGCATGGCGGCCACCAGACCGCCCAGCTTGGGGAATAGTCCCATGGCGATCAGCAGGATGCCGCCGATGGTCACCACGTGGCGGCTGACCACGCCGGTCAGGGTGATCAGACCCACGTTCTGGGCATAGGCGGTATTGGGCAGGGTGTTGAAGAGAGCGGCGAAGGAGGTGGCCACACCATCGGCCATCACGCCGCCGGAAAGCTCACTATCCTTGGCCTGACGTCCGGCGCCACCGATGGTGATCGCGGAGATGTTACCGATGGTCTCCAGGCCCACCACGAACATGATCAGCGTCATGCCGATGATGGCGGTCAGGTGGAATTCCAGGCCGTACTGCAGGGGCTTGGGAAAGGCGAACCAGGCGGCGTCGCCGACGCTGGAGAAGTCCACCATCCCCAGGGCAATGGCCAGCAGGTAGCCGCTGGTCA
>PWIZ01000021.1 GCA_003560175.1 Halomonas sp.
CAGGCGCACCCAGATGCCGAGTTCGCTGAGGGCTTCGCAGAGCTCGGTCATGCGGGTCTTGACCGGGCGGCCGTTCCAGAAACCGGTGCGGTACTTGAGATCGACTCCGTAGGCGCTGGTGTCCTGGGAGATCACCAGCAGCTCCTTCACGCCGGCGCGGGCCAGGCCCTCGGCCTCCTTGAGCACCTCGCCCACCGGGCGGCTGACCAGCTTGCCGCGCATGCTGGGGATGATGCAGAAGCTGCAGCTGTGGTTGCAGCCCTCGGAGATCTTCAGGTAGGCGTAGTGGCGCGGGGTGAGCTTGACGCCCTGGGGCGGCACCAGATCGATGCGCGGGTCGTGGTCCTGGCTTGGTGGCACGACGTCGTGCACGGCGTTCACCACCTGCTCGTACTGCTGCGGGCCGGTCACCGCCAGCACGCTGGGGTGCACGTCGCGGATGGCGCCTTCCTCCACACCCATGCAGCCGGTGACGATCACCCGGCCGTTTTCGGCGATCGCCTCGCCGATGGCGTCCAGAGATTCTGCCTTGGCGCTGTCGATGAAGCCGCAGGTATTGACCACCACCACGTCGGCGTCGTCGTAGTTGGGCACGATCTCGTAGCCCTCGGTGCGCAGCTGAGTGAGGATGCGTTCTGAATCCACCAGCGCCTTGGGGCAACCCAGCGAGACGAAACCGACCTTGGGTGTGGACATGCAATTGACCTTGGCTTGATGATACGTGGCAAGTAAGCGCAGGATTCTACCGGTACAGCCGGCTGCGTGGAACATCTGCAGGGCATCTGGGGACAGATAGCCTGCTGAAGCTTCTGTCGGTCAGCCAAGGATGGGTCGCTTTCTGGTATCAGAGCCATCCCGAGGGGCGAATGGTTGGTCGATTTGCTATGCTGGGCGGAGTGCTCTTTGAGTGATGGGAGTTGGAGGTAAGTGCTTATGCAGCTTGAAGAACTTATTGCCAAGGTAAGTCGTCTACCGGAGTTCCGGCAGCAGGAAGTGTTGGACTTCGTCACTTTCCTTGAGCAGCGTTATGGCCATGCCGAGCCCGCTGAGGTGGAACAGCTCGACTGGTCGGAACATCAGTTCCGCGCCATGAGCATCGAGCAGGCCATGCGTGATGAGGAGGCCGAGCCCGACCTCTACTCGGAGGATGATCTGAGGGAAAGGTGGCAATGAAGCGTGCCGGACAGATTGCGCTCATGCCATTTCCTTACACGAACCTCCAAAACGCCAAGAAGCGCCCGGTGTTATTACTCCGGCGCCTCCAAAACGATCAGGATGACTGGCTCGTCTGCATGGTGTCATCTCGCTTGCACCAGGCTGAGTCAGGACTTGATTGGGTAGTGGGTCCGCAGGACGAGGAGTTCTCGGAGTCGGGCCTCAAGGTGGCCAGCGTTTTCCGGCTGTCTCGACTGGCGGTCCTGGATGGTGCCCTGCTCCTTGGTCAGTTGGGCTCAATTTCTGACGCCCGTCTTCAGTTTCTCAGGCAGCGCTTGGCGACATGGTTGCTGAGTGAGTCTCAATGATCTTCTCAAGTGGTAACTAACTCCATGGCCACCATCGAACACAGCGCGATTCTCAATGCACCGCCGGAGCGGGTTTTCGCCCTGCTGGAGCGGGTTGAGGACTTCGCTGACTATTCCGATCTGATCCATGCCATCGAGCCGCTGGGGGATGAACGTTACCGCTGGCACGTCCACGCGGTGGGGCGCGACTGGCACTTCGACGTGGCGGTGACGGAGTCTCGTTCGCCGGAGGTGCTGGCCTGGGAGTCGCTGGATGGCGTCAAGAACCAGGGGTGCTATCGGCTGCGGGCAGTGGAGGGGGGCACCGAGGTTGCGCTGACGCTCACCTATGTGCTGCGCAACAAGCTGGTGGAGAAGGCCGTCAACAAGGCCGCCAAGCCCCTGGTGAGTCGGGTTAGCCGGCAGATTCTCGAGCGGGTCGGGGAGCGGCTATGAGGACTCCCCTTGCGATCAGGAAATTCTATTAGGCTGCTATCTGCTTATTCCTCATCGATGGCCCTATGATGATGGTATCGAGGCCGCCGGTCTCAAAGAGGAATCCGCCATGATCAAGGGGCTCCTGTGGTGCTTCGCCATCCTGGGGTTGCAGCTTGGCTTGTTGCGCTATGTCGATCTGCGTGTGGCCGCCATGCCGAGGCTGCAGGATCCTCCTGAGGAGCCGGGGGAGTCCAGCCCCCATCAATTGCCTGCTGCCACCGAGGCTGTTGATTCTGGTGGGAGCCACGCTCTGCGGGCGGTCCGACGGTTCGGCGAATAGATGAATGGCGACACCGCCGGGCGGCTACGCCGCCATTCGCCGGGCAAAGCCCAGCTCCCACCAGTAGATTGATGCGGCAGCGACGCCGCCCATTCGCCGGGCACAAAGCCCAGCTCCCACCAGTAGCTTGAAGCGGCAGCGACTCCGCCATTCGCAGGGAATAACCCAACTCCCACCAGTAACGTAAATGCATACCCGTTCCCGCTTACCGGTAGCGATACACTCGCAGGCTAGCCAGAAAGGGTTCGTCTTCGAGCTTCTCGTCGCGGCGGCGGGCGCGGGTGCGCTGTTCGGGCGGGTGCGGCGGTGGGAGGTTGTGGTCGGGCAGGCGGCCGTCGGCGCTGGGTACGAACAGCGGCAGGGCGACGTTCATGGCGCGGCGGGTACGGCCGTCGTCCAGCGGCTCCCGGTAGAAGAGGTTGGCGCGCATCAGCGGGGCCTGGCGCTGTACCTGGGCCAGGGGTTCGCCGCTGGGGATGCCGGCGAGTCGGCGCAGCTGGATCCGCACGTGGGCGGCGTCGGTGTCGAGCTTGAGCAGCTTCTGCTCGGCCTCCTGCACCGTCATGCGCTTGATGGAGCGCCCGCTGGAGTACCAGGCCAGCCGCACCCGGGCCAGCGGGGCCTCGGCCAAGGGAATCGCTCGCCAGCACTGCTTGAGGTGAACACGGGCCAGGCCCTGCCCACGCAGGTGGTCGTGCAGTTCCGGATGGCGGAAGGGCAGCACCGCTTTTGCCTCGGGAATCAGCTCGGGTTCGCTCTCCTTGATGCGGGCAAGCAGGGCAGAGAAGGCTGCTTTGGTGGCGTTGGCCCGTGCGACCGCTTCGACAAGCGCCTCTCCGGCGGCCACCAGTCCGATGTGGGTGCGGGTGGCGCGCCCGTCCTGACCATCCTGGTACCACACATCCAGTAGGGCGCGGCGCAGCCAGGCGCAGGCGCGCTCGGCGCTTACCGGTTCCGGCTCGCCGAAGATCCAGCAGTCGGCGGGTTTCTGTTGATAGGCGGCGGCCACTGCCTCGCCGGCCTCGAGCAGGGCGTCGAAGGCGGCCTCCAGCTCGGCCAGCAGGCGGTATTCGGGGCGGGGCATGGTGCTCAACGACACATCACGCTGCAGCACTCTTGAGAAGAGGCCAGGCACCCTGCTTGGATGCTTCCAGAATCACGACTTCCACGATGGAGCCATCCTCGGCGTAGCTGATATGGGTATTCCAGTCTTGGGAGGCTTCCTTCACGATCGGCTTGTCTGCCAGGTGGAGCACCAGGATATCGTCTGCTTCGTCATAGGTGGTTCTCATTTCAACCCTCCCGGTCCTGCAGTCCGCGCTCGGCGCGCATGATCATCTCGTCGATCTCGGTCTCGTCCATGGCGGGCTCGCCGGCGATGCGGCGGGTGCCGTCGGCCCAGGCGCCGAGATCGAGCAGGCGGCATCGCTCGCTGCAGAAGGGGCGGTCGGGATTCTTCTCGCTCCACACGACCTTCTTGCTGCACTGGGGGCAGGCGACTTCCAGGGGGCGGCTTACTTCACTCATGCGTAACCTCGATGTCGGGCGGAAGTTTCACAAGTCCTCCAGGGACACAGGAATTTCCGGCTGGGAACTGCGCTGATCGGCTAGACGATTCAGCTCCTCATCTTCCAGCTGCTCTTCAAGTGCATCTGTTTCATTTTCCATGGGATTGATCACTCGTAATCTGTCGATACTGCCGGTCCAACTCGGCGACCCGGCGCTGCATCTGCGCTTCGCTGCCGCCATTGTCCAGCACATCGTCGGCGCGGGCCAGGCGCTCGGCGCGGGGCATCTGGGCGGCGACGATAGCGCGGGCCTGGGCTTCGTCCACGTCGTCCCGGGCGGCGGTGCGTTCGATCTGCAGCGCCTCGGGCACGTCGATCACCAGCGTCCGGTCAGTCATCTCGCTCTGTCCGGATTCGAACAGCAGCGGTGAGACCAGCAGCACATAGGGCGCGCCGCTTGCCTCGAGCCTCGCCAGGTGCTCGGTCAGCCGAGCCCGGATTCGCGGATGGGTGGCGGACTCCAGCCAGCGACGCTCTGCGGAGTCGGCGAAGACGATCTCGCGCAGGGCGCGGCGGTTCAGGGTGCCGTCGTCGTTGAGCACCCGTGCCCGGGAATAGCGCGCAGTGATCTCTGCAAGCGCGGGTTCGCCGGGCTCGACCACCTCGCGGGCCACGTCGTCGGCGTCCACCCAGGGCGCGCCCAGCGCCGCGAAGGCCCTGGCCACGGTGGACTTCCCCGAGGCGATGCCGCCGGTCACGCCTATGATCATCGTTTTGCTCTCATCCGGGAGCTCCCGCCTTCCGCCGATGCGGCGCTAATTGTTTGAGTTCAGGAGTCCATACAGTCTACCAGCCTATGGATCGGGGCCGTAATGTTCGATCCCGTTCTACGACTTTTGGCGTAAGTTGATGATTTGTTGAGGCAGGGTCATGGACTTGCTGAGGATGAGGTAAGACCATTAGACCGCAAGATGCCCTCAGAGGCATTAGATGTTCCATGACACCCCATCACGTCCAGCTAGGAGAGCCGCATGAGTGCCATTGTCCTTCTGGTCCTGGGTCTTGCCGCGATGGCAGCCGGGTACTTCGTGTACTCGAAGTTCATCGCCGAGAAGATCTACCGACTGGATCCCGACTTCAAGACGCCTGCCCATGAGTATGAAGACGGCGTCGATTTCGTGCCCACCAACCGCTTCGTGCTGTGGGGCCACCACTTCACCTCGGTGGCCGGGGCCGCGCCTATCGTGGGACCGGCCATCGCCGTGATCTGGGGCTGGGCGCCGGCCTTCCTGTGGGTGGTGTTCGGCACCATCTTCTTCGCCGGGGTACATGACTTCGGCGCCATCTGGGCCAGCGTGCGCAACAAGGCCAAGTCCGTCGGCGCCCTGACCGGTGACGTGGTGGGCAAGCGTGCCCGCAGCATCTTCATGATCGTCATCTTCCTGGTGCTGTTGATGGTCAACGCGGTGTTCGCCGTGGTGATCGCCGGCCTGATGATGAACTTCCCCAGTGCCGTGGTGCCGGTGTGGGGCGCCATCCTGGTGGCGCTGGTCATCGGCCAGCTGATCTACCGTCGTATGATCAGCCTGCCGATGGTCTCCATCGTCGGCGTGATCTGCCTCTATGCGCTGATCGGCATCGGGCCGTCGGTGCCGATCCAGATGCCCGCCGAGGTGGGCGTCCTGTCCGGTAACGCCACCTGGATCCTGATCCTGTTCGCCTATGCCGCCGTCGCCTCGCTGCTGCCGGTGTGGGTGCTGCTTCAGCCCCGCGACTACATCAACGGCCTGCAGCTGTTTATCGGCCTGATCGTGCTCTACGGCGCCATCGTGCTGATGAACCCCACCCTGGTGGCTCCGGCCTTCAACGCCAATGTGCCCGCCGGCACGCCGTCGCTGTTGCCGCTGCTGTTCGTGACTATCGCCTGCGGTGCTATTTCAGGCTTCCACGGCCTGGTCTCCTCCGGCACCACCTCCAAGCAGCTCAACAAGGAGACCGACGCCCGTTTCGTGGGTTACTTCGGGGCCGTTGGCGAGGGCATGCTGGCCCTGGCCGCGATACTGGCCGCCACCGCGGGCTTTGCCACCTTCGGCGACTGGGAGGCGATGTACAGCGCCTTCGGCCAGGGCGGCGTGAACGCCTTCGTGGAGGGCGGTGCCTTTATCATTCATAACGGCATCGGCCTTCCGGAAGCCACCGCGGCGACGCTGCTCACCGTGATGGCGGCGCTGTTCGCCGGCACCACCATGGATACCGGCCTGCGCCTTCAGCGCTATATCTTCCAGGAGTGGGGCGAGATCTATCACCAGCCGTGGATGAAGAAGCCGGCCATCGCCACCCTGCTGGCGGTGGGCAGCTGCCTGCTGCTGGCCTTCGGTGCCGGCGGCGCGGATGGCTCCGGTGGCCTGATCATCTGGCCGCTGTTCGGTACCACCAACCAGCTGCTGGCGGGTCTGACCCTGCTGGTGATCACGGTGATGCTGGTGCGCCTGCGCCGCCCGATGTGGTTCACCCTGGTACCGCTGGTCTTCCTGCTGGTGATGACCATCGCGGCGCTGCTGATCCAGCTGCGCACCTTCTATGAGCAGGGCAACATCTTCCTGCTGGTGCTCGATATCGTGGTGCTGGTGGCCGCGATCATGGTGGCCATGGAGTGCGCCTCGGCGCTCAAGCGTTCCCGCGCGGAGATGGCCGCCGAGCAATAGTGAGACAAAGGAGTGAGTGATGAACGACGATCATGGCCGCGGTCATGATCCTCGTCTCGAACGGATTCGGGCCTGGCTTAGCCAGGCCCGTTTCTTCACGGAGGAGGTCTACTCCTCCCGCTACCGGGGCGCCATCGCCCGGGCCCGTCGAGACGAGGACGACCTCTTCATGCTGCTGGTGTTCTCCGAGATGATGGGAGTGCCCAACCCGGCGGCCTACTACACCCTGGAACTGCAGCCGCTGCTGCTGGAGCGCTTCCACGACTGGCATCGGCGCATGGGCATGGAGCGCTCGCCGCTGGATCATTTCAGGTGTTGTTAGTAGCCGGAAGCCTTGGAGGTTATTCAGTTACCGCTGAGGCTTGTTCTTTCTGGTGGGAGCCACGCTTTGCGGGCGGTTCGACGCTTCGACGAAGGTAGAGTCCGCGGCACAGGCCTATAACACTGCCGGGCGGCTTTGCCGCCATTCGCCGGGCGGAGCCCAGCTCCCACCTGTAGCCTCCCACCGGTAGCCTGATCCCTTGCCTCGTCGGAACTGGAGTCTTGTATGAAGGAATTGCTGAACAAACGCCTGCTGTGGGTAGGCGGCAAAGGCGGGGTGGGCAAGACCACCGTTGCCGCGGCACTGGCGGTGCTGGCGGCGCGGCGCGGGCGGCGGGTGCTGGTGGTCTCCACCGACCCGGCCCACAGCCTCGGCGATGTCTACGACCGCGAGCTGGGCGATACCCCGCGTCGGTTGCTGCCCAACCTGGACGCCATGGAGATCGATCCGGACGTCGAGGTGGAGGCCCACCTGGCCCGGGTCACCGAGCAGATGCGCCGCTATGCGGCCCCGGAGATGATGAAGGAGCTGGAGCGCCAGATGCGTCTGACTCGCCAGTCGCCGGGCACCCAGGAGGCGGCGCTGCTGGAGCGGCTGTCGCGGTTGATCGTCGACGATGACAGCGACTGGGACCTGATCATCTTCGACACCGCGCCCACCGGTCACACCCTGCGCCTGTTGACCCTGCCCGAGGCCATGGCCGCCTGGACCGACGGCCTGCTGGCCCACAATCGCAAGTCGGAGGAGCTGGGCAAGGTGCTCTCCCACCTGACGCCCAAGCGCGGCCGAGACGTGGCCACCCCCTTCGACGACCCCCAGGAGGATCCCCTCGCCGATCTGGACGACAAGACCCGCGACGTGGCGAAGACCCTGATCGATCGCCGACGGCTCTTCCATCAGGCGCGTCGTCGCATCGAGAACGCCGAGGAGACCGGCTTTCTGTTCGTGTTGACCCCGGAGCGGCTGCCGATCCTCGAGACCGCCCGGGCCGTGGCCACCCTGGAGGAGGCTCACGTGCCGGTGGCCGGTGTCCTGGTCAACCGGGTGATTCCCGAAGATGCCGATGGGGATTTCCTGCGCGCCCGCCGCGAGCAGGAGGCGACCTATCTGACCCGCATCGACAAGGAGCTGGGCCACCTGCCGCGCCCGCGGCTGCCCTGGCTGCCTACCGACGTGCAAGGCATCGAGAACCTCGAGGAACTCGCCGAGCGCCTGGAGGGCCAAGGGTTCTAGCCTTGGCTGGCCTCGAGCAGGTCCAGGCGCCGGGTAGACCAGTGAACGACGGCGGTGTGGCGGTGCATGCGCTCGGCCAGCCAGGGGTGACGCTGGTGGATCACCTTGCTGGCGAAGTCGGCCAGGAAGCGCGACTTGAGCTCGGCCCGGGCGCGATCCACGCCCACCGCCTGGAAGGGGGTGGAGGCGAGCAGCATGAAGCCGTCATTGGGAATGCGCCCGGCCGCCATATTGGCGTCGATGATATCCGCGGCGGTGCCGATGGGCTCGGCCAGGTCCGGGCCATAGGGGCCGACGATCAGCGCCGTGTTGGGCAGGTGCAGGAAATCGAAGCCGCGGCCCACGCAGATCACCCATTCCCGGTGTTCGATATCGAGTTTCCGAGCCACGCCACGCAGGCTCGCCGCGTGGGCCAGGTTGCCCTCCAGCAGGGGCAGCAGGTCGCGGCGGATATCGGCGGGCATGTCCGGGCAGAGCGCGGCGATGCGGGCGCTCAGGCTGTCGCCGTCGGCCGCATCGATCTCGCCGATATCCAGGGTGTCATCCCCCTCGCCGTGAAGGATCAGGACATCGCCGTCGGTCTCGAAGCCGCACACCAGCGGGTAGACGTGCTGGTGGTCCTGCCCGAACAGCTGCTCGGCCTGGGCGCGGATCTGGCGGGCGTGGGCCAGGGCGGCGCCGGCATCACAGCCGAAGCCGGCGCAGCCCCGCAGGCGCTCTCCGCGGGAGAAGTGATAGGTGATCATCAACAGCGCCCCGTGGCCGGCGCGGATGCCTTCGGCCACCTCCTCGGTGATCAGCTCTCCCAGGTAGGGCCAGCCCAGGTCGAAGATGCCGCCCAGGTTGCGAAAGGGGGTGATGATGCCCAGCGGCGTGCGGGTGGCGTGGGGAATGTGGATGCGCCCGTCCATGCACTTGAGCACGAGCAGGCGGGTGGGGTGCTGGGCCAGGTAGCGCTCCCTGGCCAGGCTGGCCGAGGGGCTGCAGAAGGTGTCGGCGTGCTGCCGGGAGAGGGCCAGCAGCGCCTCGATGCGCTCGGCGATGGGGCGATCGTGGAGTGGAATGGGCATGGGGCTGACTATAGCTCAGTCTTCTCCTTGAATTCGCAGAGATCCTCGATCACACAGCTGCCGCAGCGCGGCTTGCGCGCCACACAGGTGTAGCGGCCGTGGAGGATCAGCCAGTGGTGGGCGTCCTGGCGAAACTCCCGAGGCACATGGCGGATCAGCTTCTTCTCGACCTCGACCACGTCCTTGCCCTTGGCAATTCCGGTGCGATTGGCGACCCGGAAGATATGGGTGTCCACGGCGATGGTGGGCTGGCCGAAGGCGGTGTTGAGGATGACATTGGCGGTCTTGCGGCCCACGCCGGGCAGCGCCTCCAGAGTGGCGCGGGTCTCAGGCACCTCGCCGCCGTGCTTCTCGATCAGCAGGTGGCAGGTCTTCATCAGGTTCTCGGCCTTGGTGTTGTAGAGGCCGATGGTCCTGATGTGCTCCTTGAGCCCATCGATGCCAAGATCGATGATCGCCTGGGGCGTGTTGGCGACCGGGAAGAGTCGCGCGGTGGCCTTGTTGACGCCCACATCCGTGGCCTGGGCGGAGAGCAGCACCGCGGCGAGCAGCTCGAAGGGGCTCTCCCAGTTCAGCTCGGTGGTGGGCTCGGGGGTGTGTTCGCGCAGCCGCGCGAAGATCTCGAAGCGTTTCTGGGCGTTCATGGCGTCTTTTTCGTTTCTTGTGGACTCGGCCACGGGCGTGTCGCTCATTGGGCGCCGAAGGCGCCCAGCGGCGTTGGTTTGCCTCACTCGGCCTTGCCTGTCTGCTCCAGCGCACTGCGGGCATCGGCCAGTAGCCGCTCCGCTTCGGGAAGCTGGGCTCTGGCGGTAGCTTCGGCTGGGGCGTCGCCGCGGCGCTGGGCGCTCTCCAGCTGCTGTCGCATGCGCTTGACGGACTGTTCGGCGGCGTTGACGGCCATCTGCCGCTGACGCAGCCGGCCGGGGCCGGCGGCGGCGTTCGAGCCGGCACCCCCTGCGCTGCCCGGCTGGCGACGCTGCTGCATCAGACGCTTCTGGCGCTCCAGGCGTTTCTCTTTGGCCTGCCGAGCGAGGCGCGCCTGGCGGGCGCGATGACGACGGCGGCCCAGGTCCGCCCGGCGCGCCAGGTAGGTCTCGCGGTCAGCCTCGCTCTCGGCGGCTTCCCAGGCGGGGTGGGACACCAGGTCGATGCAGTCCACCGGGCAGGGCGCCACGCACAGTTCGCAGCCGGTGCACTCGTCGACAATCACCGTATGCATGCGCTTGGCTGCGCCGAGGATGGCGTCCACCGGGCAGGCCTGGATGCACTTGGTGCAGCCGATGCATTCGGCTTCTCGGATCACCGCGGTCAGCGGCGGCTGGGCGGGCTCGGCCAGGGGTTGCACCGGCTGGCCCGTTAGCCCG
>PWIZ01000118.1 GCA_003560175.1 Halomonas sp.
TCACCGAGAACTGCATCAAGTGCAAGTACACCGACTGTGTCGAAGTCTGCCCGGTGGACTGCTTTTACGAGGGTCCCAACTTCCTGGTGATCCACCCCGACGAGTGCATCGACTGCGCCCTGTGCGAGCCGGAGTGCCCCGCCGAGGCGATCTTCTCGGAAGATGAGCTTCCCGAGGGCCAGGAGCCCTTTATCGAGATCAACGCGGAACTCGCCGAGGTGTGGCCCAATATCAGCGAGAAGAAGGACCCGCTGCCCGACGCCGAAGAGTGGGACGGCAAGCCCGGCAAGCTGGAGAAGCTGGAGCGCTGAGTACGCCATCATCCACACACAACGACGCCGAATGTCTCTCGATATTCGGCGTCGTTGCTTCTGCGCATATCTGCCAGGAGAACACCTGAGCAAAAAAGGCGGCCCGCAGGCCGCCAGCTCCAAGCCGTTCCTTGAGCGGCTCCTTCCGCCCGACTCCCATGATGTCTTCCCTGCCCGGAAGCGGCCTCCTGCCGCACCGAACGCATCACTTCAAGCATCCCGTTGCATCCTGCCAGAGGGCCATTACTGGCCCTCCTTGTCCCGAGTCGATTGTGGCAGAGCTGCAGTGCAACACAAGGGCGGTCGGTGACGTACTCCTCGCGCCCGTCATTGATGCCGGCCCAGGAGGCCACCTATTAAATCTATTAAAATCAAAAATATAAAAAAAGACCGACGCTAGAGGCGTCGGTCTTATCGCTGATACTGGGTCAATGTCGTCGCTCAAATGTCAGCGATTTCCTACACGGGTCCCCGCGAAAGGCAACGCTGTTCGCTTACTGACCCTTGATGGCCGAAAGCCCCGGATAGCTGGCGCGATCGCCCAGCTCACTCTCGATCACCAGCAGGCGGTTGTACTTGGCCACCCGATCGGAGCGGCACAGCGAACCGGTCTTGATCTGGCCGGCGCAGGTGCCCACGGCGAGATCGGCGATGGTGGTGTCCTCGGTCTCGCCGGAGCGGTGGGAGATCACCGCGGTAAAGCCGGCGTCCTGGGCCATGCGGATGGCGTCCAGGGTCTCGGAGAGCGAGCCGATCTGGTTGAACTTGATCAGGATGGAGTTGCCGATCTGCTCGTCGATGCCACGCTTGAGGATCTTCGTATTGGTGACGAACAGATCGTCGCCCACCAGCTGCACGCGATCGCCCAGCTTGTCGGTCAGCGCCTTCCAACCGTCCCAGTCCGACTCATCCATGCCGTCCTCGATGGAGACAATGGGGTAGTCGTCGCACAGGCCGGCCAGGTAGTCGGTGAAACCCTGGGCGTCATACTGCTTGCCCTCGCCGGCGAGATCGTACTGGCCGTCCTTGAAGAACTCGGAGGAGGCGCAGTCCAGGGCCAGGGTCACATCGCGGCCCAGGGCATAGCCGGCATCCGATACCGCCTGCTTGATCACGGCGAGCGCTTCGGCGTTGGAGGCCAGGTTGGGGGCGAAGCCGCCCTCATCGCCCACCGACGTAGAGAGCCCCCGCGCGCTGAGCACCTTCTTCAGGGCGTGGAAGATCTCGGCACCCATGCGCAGGCCTTCGCGGAAGTTCGGCGCGCCCACCGGCTGCACCATGAACTCCTGGATATCGACATTGTTGTCGGCATGCTCGCCGCCGTTGAGAATGTTCATCATCGGCACCGGCATGCTGTACTGCCCCGGCTGGCCGTAGAGCTCGGCGATATGCGCATAGAGCGGCATACCCTTGGCGCTGGCCGCTGCCTTGGCGGCCGCCAGGGAGACTGCCAGGATCGCATTGGCACCCAGCTTGCCCTTGTTGTCGGTGCCGTCCAGCGCCAGCATGGCGTCGTCCAGGCTACGCTGGTCACGGGCATCCATGCCAACCAGACACTCCCGAATGGCACCATTGACCGCCTCGACCGCCTTCAGCACGCCCTTTCCGAGATAGCGGCTACTGTCGCCGTCGCGCAGCTCGAGGGCCTCGCGGGAGCCGGTAGAGGCGCCGCTGGGGGCACAGGCCTCGCCCACGGCGCCGCCCTCCAGACGCACCTCGGCCTGGACGGTGGGGTTGCCGCGGGAATCGAGCACCTCGAGGGCACGAATGTCGACGATCTTGGTCATGCGAGTCTTCCTCAGTTGTGTCAGCGATGGAATCTTATGGGATGTCGAGGGGCGCGAAGCCCTTCACCAGGTCATCGATGGCCTTGAGCTGGGCCAGGAAGGGCTCGAGCCTATCAAGCGGCAGCGCACAGGGGCCGTCGCACAGCGCCGCATCCGGGGCCGGATGGGCCTCCAGGAAAAGGCCGGCCAGTCCCACGGCCACGCCGGCCCGGGCCAGCTCGGCCACCTGCTGACGGCGGCCATCGGCGCTGTCGGCGCGCCCGCCGGGGCGCTGCAGCGAATGGGTGACGTCGAAGAATACCGGGCTGCCGGTCTGCTTCATCTCGCCGAAGCCGAGCATGTCCACCACCAGGTTGTTGTAGCCGAAGCTCGAACCGCGCTCGCAGAGGATCACCCGATCGTTGCCGGCCTCCTCGCACTTGCGAATGATGTGGCGCATCTCGTGGGGGGCGAGAAACTGCGGCTTCTTGATATTGATCACCGCCCCGGTCCGAGCCATGGCCACGACGA
>PWIZ01000007.1 GCA_003560175.1 Halomonas sp.
CGCCCCGGTCGTTCGCGCTTGTCACGCAGGTCGAAGTTGCCGAAACCAGATAGCTTGACCTGCTCGTTCTCACGCAGGCAGGCGCGTATCTCCTCGAAGAAGGCCTCTACCATGGACTTGGCCTCGCGCTTGGAGAGACCCAGCTCGGCGTGCAGATGCTCGGCCAACTCGGCCTTGGTCAGTGCACCCATGTTCACTCCTTCGTATGGGGTCCGCCTCATGGCCAGTGCCGACCTCCCTGCCCGACTCGCTGGATCATCTTCGCGGATTGAATAGACAGGTTAACTGGGAAGCTTACCCACCAAGCTTATCCACGCGGTTCTGCACCCAGGTGTTGACGGGACTCAGTGATGATGGCATCGACCAACTGATTGATTTCCTCGTCATTCAGCGTGCGCGAAGGATGCTGCCAGGTCAAGCCCAACGCCACGCTCTTGCGCCCTTCCGAGACGCCCTTTCCCTGGTAAACGTCAAAAAGACGGCTTTCGGTGAGCCATTCACCGGCCTGGCTGCGGATGGTGTCCAGCAGCGCCTGCATCGGAAGGTCCTCGTCGACCAGGAAGGCCAGGTCGCGGCGCACCTCAGGAAAACGAGAAAGCGGGGTGAAGGCGGGAACACGGCCATGGGTCAGGGCATCCAGACGCACCTCGAAGAGCACGGCGTCCACCTTCAGCCCCAGCTGGGCGCGAACCGCCGGGTGCAGGGTACCGATCCAGCCAGCCTCTTCACCGCGGTGCAGGATGCGTGCGCACTGGCCCGGATGCAGCGCCGAATGCTCGGCGGGCTCGAAGCGCCAGGCCTCGGGGTCGCCCCCCATGGCGAGCAGGCTCTCCAGATCGCCCTTGAGGTCGAAAAAGTCCACCGCATCACGACTCGCCGCCCAGCCCTCGGGTTCCCGGGACCCACACACCAGCGCTCCCAGCATGGGCAACTGCTGCAGGTCATCGAGTTCACCGCGGAAGATCAGGCCGGTTTCGAACAGCCTCACGCGGGTCTGCTGGCGATTGAGGTTATGCTCAAGCGCCCGCACCAGGCCCGGGAAGAGGCTCGCCCGCATCACCGACAGATCGGCGGAGATGGGGTTGGCCAATACCGGCGACACCGCCTCGGGCAGCAGCGCCCTCTGCAGTTCGGGAGCAACGAAGCTGTAGGTCACCGCCTCATAATAGCCACGGGCCACCATCTGACGACGCAGGCGACCCAGCGGAGTGCGCGCTTCGTGGTCGGGGCGCAACGCCAGGCGGGCCTGGGGGCGGCGCACCGGCAGGCGATTATAACCATGGATGCGCGCCACTTCCTCGATCAGGTCCTCCTCGATGGCGATGTCGAAACGCCAGCTCGGCGCCACGGCACTCCAGCCCTGATCATCGCCTTCCACCGCCATGCCCAGGCGCTGGAGGATCTCAGTGACCTCCTCAGCGGGCAACGCCTTGCCCAGCGCCTGCTCGAGACGCGCCGCGCGCAGGCGAACCCGTCGCTCGGCGGGCAGATGTTCGTCGCTGACCACCTCCACCAGGGGACCCGGCTCACCCCCGGTGATCTGCAGCAGCAGCGCCGTGGCGCGCTCGGCCGCCTCACGGGCCAGCTCGGCGTCCACGCCGCGCTCGAAGCGATGCGAGGCGTCGGTGTGCAGCCCGTATCTCCGCGCCTGCCCCGCCACCACCAGAGGAGCGAAGAAGGCGGACTCAAGGAAGATATCGCGGGTCTCGGCGCTCACGCCGGAGTGCTCGCCCCCCATCACCCCGGCAATGGCCAGCGGGCCACGTTCGTCGGCGATCACCAGGGTATCGTCGGTGAGCGTCACCTCCTGACCGTCCAGCAGCACCAGGCGCTCCCCCGCACGGGCCAGGCGCACGACCACCGCACCGTGCAGATTGGCACGATCGAAGGCGTGCAGCGGCTGACCAAGTTCAAGCATCACATAGTTGGTGACATCCACCACCGGATCGATGGAGCGGATACCGCTGCGGCGCAGGCGCTCCACCATCCACAGCGGGGTGGCGGCGGTAACGTCGACCCCCCTGATCAGACGGCCGATATAGCGGGGGCAATGCTCGGCGTCCTCGACGCGCACCGGGAAGGTATCATCGTGGGTCGCAGCCACCGGCTGGGTAGCGGGGCCGGCCACCGGCAGGCGGTTGAGCACGCCCACCTCGCGGGCCATGCCCTTGAGGCTCAGGCAGTCGCCGCGGTTCGGAGTGAGATCCATGGCGATGGTGTGGTCGTTGAGGCCAAGCCAGTCGCGGAAGTCCTCGCCCACCGGGGCACTCGCCGGCAGTTCGAGGATCCCCGGCGAGGCCTCCTCCTCCAGACCCAGCTCAGAGGCGGAGCAGATCA
The DNA here is from genome assembly GCA_003560175.1 of Halomonas sp. Lineage (GTDB taxonomy): Bacteria > Pseudomonadota > Gammaproteobacteria > Pseudomonadales > Halomonadaceae > Halomonas. The sequence goes on from PWIZ01000007.1 coordinate 2,338, forward strand.
TGCCTCTGGATTCCTGGCCGCGCAGTTTTGCCTTTCGGATCTTGAAGTCCCCGGGGAGCACGCCACCGACCCGAGCGAAGGGCACCTTCTGGCCCACCGCCACATTGGGGGCTCCACAGACCACCTGTACCGGCTCGCCGGAGCCATCATCGACCCGGCAGACGCTCAGCTTGTCGGCATCAGGATGCTGGGCCTTCTCCAGCACCTCCGCTACCACCACGCCCTCGAAGGCCGCCGCCACGGGCTCCAGCGCGTCGACCTCGAGGCCGGCCATGGTGATCTGGTCAGCCAGGGCCTGGGTGGCAAGCTGCGGTGACACCCACTCGCGCAGCCACTGTTCGGAAAATTTCATGACAAATCCTGTGTTGTGCGGGTGCGAGGAAGGTCAGGCGAACTGACGCAGGAAGCGCAGATCGTTATCGAAAAACATACGCAGGTCGTTCACGCCGTAGCGCAGCATGGCCAGGCGCTCGGCGCCCATGCCAAAGGCAAAGCCCTGGTAACGCTCGGCATCGATGCCCGAGTGGCGGAACACCTCAGGATGCACCATGCCGCAGCCCATCACTTCGAGCCAGCCGCTGTGGGAGCAGACCCGACAGCCCTGGCCCGAGCACATGACGCACTGGATATCGACCTCGGCGGAGGGCTCGGTGAAGGGGAAATAGGAGGGCCGGAAACGCACGGACAGGTCATCACGCTCGAAGAAGGCGTGCAGGAAGTCCTCGATGGTGCCCTTGAGGTCGGCAAAGCTGACGTCCTCATCGACCAGCAGTCCCTCCACCTGGTGGAACATGGGGGTATGAGTCAGGTCGGAGTCGCTGCGGTAGACGCGCCCCGGGCAGACGACACGGATCGGCAGTTTGCCCTCCTTCATGGTGCGCACCTGGACCGGCGGAGTGTGGGTACGCAGCAGCCGGGTGGCATCGAAGTAGAAGGTGTCGGCCATGCCACGTGCCGGGTGATGGGCCGGGATATTGAGGGCCTCGAAATTGTGATAGTCGTCTTCGATCTCCGGGCCCACCGCGACGTCGTAGCCGATGCGGGTGAACAGCCCCTCGATACGCTCAAGAGTCCGGGTGACCGGATGCAGGCCACCGCTGGGCTGACCGCGGCCGGGCAGCGTCACATCGAGGCGCTCGGCGGAGAGCCGCTTCGCGAGGGCCGCCTTCTCCAGGGCCGCACGGCGCCCTTCCAGCTCCTCGGCCAGCGCCTGCTTGGCCTGATTGATGCGTTCACCGGCCGCCGGACGCTCGGCAGCAGGGAGCTTGCCGAGCCCCTTGAGCAGCGCGGTGATCTCGCCCTTCTTGCCGAGGTAGCGCACGCGCAGTTCCTCCAGGGCCGGCATGGTCTTGGCGGCCTGGATCGCCTGGCGGGCCTCGGCGACCAGAGTGGGAAGGTGGTCCATCCGTTGCACTCCGAATTCGAATATCAAACTTCAAGAAAAAGGGGAAGAGCGGCTGCTCTTCCCCTGCAACGTCAACGGCCGCTCGACCAGAGTCGAACCACCGCAGATGACGCGATCACTTACTGGGCAGCCTTGGCCTTCTCGACGATGGCAGCGAAGGCGGCCTTCTCGTTAACGGCCAGGTCGGCGAGGACCTTGCGGTCGATCTCGATGCCGGCCTTCTTCAGGCCACCGACGAAGCGGCTGTAAGAGAGGCCGTGCTGACGGGCACCGGCGTTGATACGCTGGATCCACAGAGCACGGAATTGGCGCTTGCGATTACGACGGTCGCGATACGCATACTGGCCAGCCTTGATGACGGCCTGCTTGGCAACGCGGAACACTCGGCTGCGGGCACCGTAATAGCCCTTGGCCTGCTTGAGAATCTTCTTGTGACGACGACGGGCGACAACGCCACGCTTGACACGAGTCATAGCTTACTCCTGACGAAAATAGGGTCTACCAAGGGTTACAGGTTGGGCAGCATCCGCTGGATGAGCGCCTTGTCGGCGTCATGGATCTGCTTCATACCCCGCAGCTGACGCTTACGCTTGGTGGACTTCTTGGTCAGGATGTGGCTACGAAACGACTGCTTGTGCTTGAAGCCGTTGGCCGTCTTCTTGAAACGCTTGGCTGCGCCGCGATTGGTCTTGATCTTCGGCATGGAAGAACACTCCATTACGAGGTTTTTTCAGAAAACCCGGGGCCGACGGTGGGTGCTGGCACCCACTGCCCGTTGAACTGGCCGCCGGATCACTTTTTCTCTTTCGCTTACTTCTTCTTGGGGGCGATGATCATGATCATCTGGCGCCCTTCCATCTTCGGAAAGGACTCCACGGTCCCGATCTCGTCGAGATCGGCGGCGATCCGTTCCATCAGCTTGCGGCCGAGGTCCTGGTGCGCCATCTCACGACCGCGGAAACGCAGCGTGACCTTGCCCTTGTCGCCCCCTTCGAGGAAGCGAATCAGGTTTTTCATCTTGACCTGATAATCGCCCTCGTCGGTACCAGGCCGGAATTTGACTTCCTTGACCTGAATCTGCTTCGTCTTCTTCTTCTGAGCGGACTTCTGCTTCTTTTGCTCAAAGACGAATTTGCCGTAGTCCATGATCTTGCAGACGATCGGATCGGCATTGGATATCTGTACGAGGTCCATTCCCGATGCTTCGGCTCGCTCCAGTGCTTCACTGGTGGGCACGACGCCCAGCTGCTCGCCGTCACTGTCGATCAGGCGGACCTGATCCTCGGTAATGCGCTCGTTCATCGGGGGGCGCTTATCCTGGACGCGCCCTCTTGGGTTGCTTCGCTTGATCGCTCAGTCTCCTTAAGACGATTGACGATGTCGTCAGCCGATTTCGGCGTTCAGACGCTCGATGAGGTCATCGACCCGCATGGTGCCTAGATCCTCGCCGGTGCGCGTTCGCACGGCCACCGAGTCGGCCTCGACTTCCTTATCCCCCACCACGAGGAGATAGGGAACCTTCTGCAACGTATGCTCGCGGATTTTAAAGCCGATCTTCTCGTTCCTCAAGTCCGCCTTCACGCGAAGGCCAACTTTCTGCAGCCGTTGCTCGAGATTCAGCACAAAATCGCGCTGGGCGTCGGTGATATTGAGGATCACCGCCTGCTGAGGTGCCAGCCACAGGGGCATGGCCCCGGCGTAATGCTCGATAAGAATACCGAGGAAGCGCTCGAAGGACCCCAGTATCGCACGATGCAGCATCACCGGGGTCTTTCGTGTACCGTCCTCGTCCACAAACTGAGCTCCCAGGCGGCCCGGCAGGTTGAAGTCCAACTGCAGGGTGCCACACTGCCAGACCCGATTGAGGCAGTCGCGCAGAGAGAACTCGATCTTGGGGCCATAGAAGGCGCCTTCCCCGGGCTGCAGGTCCCACTCGAGCCCGGTCACATTGAGCGCGGCCTCGAGGCCCGCCTCGGCGCGATCCCACATCTCTGGCTCGCCGAGGAAATCATCGGGGCGAGTGGAAAGCTTGAGCTCCACGTCATCGAAGCCCAACTCCTTGTAGACCTCGAGGGTCAGGGCGATGAAATTCTCGGCCTCGGCCTGGATCTGCTTCTCGGTGCAGAAGATATGCGCGTCGTCCTGGGTAAAAGCGCGCACTCGCATCAGGCCGTGCAGGGAACCAGAGGGTTCGTTGCGGTGGCAGCTGCCGAACTCGGCCAGGCGCAGCGGCAGGTCGCGGTAGCTCTTCAGTCCCTGGTTGAACACCTGCACATGGCAGGGGCAGTTCATCGGCTTCACCGCGTACTCGCGCTTCTCGGACTCCGTGGTGAACATCAGGTCGCTGTAGTGCCCCCAGTGGCCTGACTTCTTCCACAGCGAGAGATCCACCACCTGAGGCGTCTTGATCTCCTGATAGCCGTTCTCGATCTGCACGTGGCGCATGTACTGTTCCAGCGCCTGGTACATGGTCCAGCCGTTGGGATGCCAGAACACCATGCCGGGCGCCTCTTCCTGGAGGTGGAAGAGGTCCATCTTCTTCGCCAGCTTGCGATGGTCGCGCTTCTCGGCCTCCTCGAGGCGCTTGAGGTAGGCCTTCAGCTGCTTCTTGTCGGACCAGGCGGTGCCGTAGATGCGAGTCAGCATCGGCTTGGTCGCATCGCCGCGCCAGTAGGCGCCGGCCAGTTTGGTGAGCTTGAACGCCTTCAAGTGACGGGTATTGGGCACATGGGGGCCCCGGCACATGTCGGTATATTCTTCATGATGATAGAGACGAATGCTTTCCCCTTCGGGGATCTCGCGAACGATCTCCTGCTTATAGGGCTCGTCGCGGTGCAGGAAGGCGAGCATCGCCGTGTCGCGATCGGCATATTCGCGAACCACATCGTAGTCCCGCTCGATCAGCTCCTGCATGCGAGTCTCGATGGCCTCGAGGTCCTCGGGGGTCGCCGAGCGGCCGAAGTCGATATCGTAGTAGAAGCCGTCGTCGATGACAGGGCCGATGGCCATCTTGGCCTCGGGATAGAGCTGCTTGACGGCGTGACCGATCAGGTGGGCACAGGAGTGACGAATCACCTCCAGCCCCTCGGCGTCACGGGCGGTGAGGATGGCCACTTCCGCATCGCGCTCGATGAGGTCAGCGGCATCGACCGGCACACCGTCGATCTTGCCGGCCACGCAGGCCTTGGCGAGACCCGGGCCGATATCCTCGGCCAGCTGCATCACGGTGAGCGGTTTATCGAAGGTTCTCTGACTGCCGTCAGGCAGGGTAACGATGGGCATCAAGAAATCCTTGTGCGCAGTGGTGGCCCATACGAAAGACCACATGTCGCGGTGAACAGGGATGGAAAAGCGGGGTCTACCATACCAGAGTCAAGGCGCGGCACGCCACAGAACGACAACGCAGTACGTCCAGCGCAGAGTCCGCACATGCCTGGGCCATAACGCAGCAGGGGCGCCCGGAGGCGCCCCTGCTGGTAGAGCGATGACTCGCCCGGATCACGACCATCGATTACTGACGGTCGATCTCGACGCGACGGTTCAGGGCACGGCCCTCGTCGGTCTCGTTGCTGGCAACCGGACGCTGCTCGCCGTAACCCACGGCCATCATGCGATCGCCGGCGACGCCCTGGCTGGCCAAGTAATCGCGCACGGAGTTGGCACGACGCTCGGACAGACCCTGGTTGTACTGGGCGGAGCCCATGGAGTCGGTGTGACCTTCGATGCGAATGCGCACGTCGGTATGCTCACGCAGACGACGGGCCACTTCATCCAGAGTCATCTCGGCCTGGGGACGCAGCTCGGCGGAGTCAAACGCGAAGTTGACCTCACTGGAGAGAGTCACCGGCTCGAACTCGGGCACCGGCTCGGGCTCCGGCGCGGGCATCGGCTCGGGTTCGGCCACCGGGGCCGGAGAGCGGTCGGCACACAGCAGGGCGCCGATGGCGGCACCGGCAACGGCACCTGTGGCAGCACCTTCCTCTTCATCGGAGCTGCCGCTGGTGGCGTAGCCAATGCTGCCGCCGATCAGGCTGCCGGCGATGCCGCAGGTCACCGGCTGCTGGTACCAGGGGCGATCGGACGAGGGGCTGGTGTTGGGAGTGGCGCAGCCGGCCAGGCCGACCACCAGCGCAGAACCGAGCAGCAAGCCAGTCGTGGATTTCTTCATTGTGAAACTCCTTCGCTTTTTTCTTACTTGATTCCAGGACAGGCTGCGGGTGCAACGCCTTCCCAGATGATCCCGACGATTGGGCGCCACGGAGTCAGCTCCGCTGCGACCGTGCCAAGGTCGCCGCCACATAGGCAGCAACGACAAAACTCGACACGGGCTCAGCTTGCAGCAGCTCTGTCGGTCTTTCAATCGCCATGTTATGAACTTAGCAGAACAACTTAGTATACGCACAGTGTTCGAAAATGTCCGAGCGTTATCTGTCGATCAATGCAGGCTTCCCGGCCAATTTCGCTTGAATTCCAGGGTTGCCCTGGCCGCACGGAGCACTGCCTCTCGCAGCTCCTCTTCCACGGCGAGTCGCTCTCGATCCTCCTTGAAGCGCTCCTTGGGCGTCAGCGCCCGGCGTGCCTCGTGGGTACTAAGGTGGCGGGTGCGATCATAAACCTCACCGAAGGGACGGAAGGCCTCGCGCTCCATCAGGCGCGGATCGAGAATCTCCAGCAGCACCTTGCAGCGCCAGGAGGCCTCGGTGACCTCCACCTGCTCCTGAAGAAGGGACGAGGCCACCATCTCCAGGTTTTCGAGGCAGTTTTCGCAGGCTCGCCGCTCCTCCTCTTCACGGAAAGCCTGCCGACGAAGCACCTCCTTGCGAAGCGTGTAGGCATAGGCGGCAAGGCCGGCGATGATCACCAGGCCAATGCCAATCAAAACAAGCGCGGTCGTTGTCGTCATCTGGGGTCTCGCGGTTATGGTAAAACCTTAACTGTAGGGCTGTGTCTGTATGACTGTGGTAGAAGTTCATTCTACCAATGGTTTCCGCTCATCCCCAACTGCTCGACGCGCAACGGCGGCCAGGCGCCTCCTCCACGCCGCTGACGCACAAGCGATGAAGTGGCCATTGAGCAGACTCTCGCCCTGCTGATAGCGCAGCGGCTCAAGCGTCTCGGCAGCCAGCACCGCCCCCCCGGCCGCCTCGAGAACCGCCTGACCGGCGGCGGTATCCCACTCGCAGGTGGGTGAAAAGCGCGGATAGAGGTCGGCCTGCCCCTCCGCCATGCGACAGAACTTCACCGAGCTTCCACAGCGCTCAAGCTGCGTCCCGGGAATCGCCGATATCCAGCCCTGAGTAGCGGCGTCCAGATGGGCCCGACTGGCCAGTACCCGTGGCGGCCAGCGCGGTGCCACGCGAATCACCCGGCGCTCACTTCCCTGCCAGCGCCACGCCCCCTCCCCGGCGACGCCTGCCCAGCTGACACCCGATGCCGGGGCATGCACCACGCCCAGCACCGGCCTGCCCTCCTCGACCAGCGCCACGTTGACGGTAAAATCATCGAATCCGTCGACAAATTCGCGAGTCCCGTCCAACGGATCGATCAGCCAGAAACGCCGCCAAGCCCGGCGCTCAACCCAGGGGGCCTTGCGTCCCTCCTCGGAGAGGATCGGCAGCGTCGAGCCCGCCTCGAGGCCCGCTATCAGGATAGCGTTGGCGGCAAGATCGGCGGCTGTCACGGGCGAGGCGTCACTCTTGGAGTCGACCCGAAAGCCCGCCTCCCGAACCGACAGGATAGCGCGTCCCGCCTGTTCGCAAAGGCCGACCAGGGTGGCGAGATCCGGCAGGGGAGCGACGTTAGGCATGGCGGAGACTCCTTGGCGGACATGGGTTCGTTGGCCACACTGACATAGCCGGTGACCGGCCGCCATTGTAAGGTAAGGCGGCATAACATTAGACCAAAGACTAGCCCCACTCTCCTGACGACCGCCTGCAACTAAAGTAGAATCCCGCGGCTTGCTTGCACCAACTCGGTGCTCAACGTTGATGGAGTCACGCATGCAGAAGAGTCCCGACGCCCCCAAGAAGGCTGCAGGCCCCTCCGCCGCCGGCCGAGTAGGCCTGTGGCTGGGCCCCACCCTCCTGCTGGCCACGCTGCTTCTCCCCCCCCCTGCCGGCATGAGTGAGGCCGCCTGGGCCTGCGTGGGACTGGCCCTGCTGATGGCCACCTGGTGGTCCACCGAGGCCCTGCCCATTCCGGTCACCTCGCTGCTGCCCATCGTGCTGATTCCCGCGCTCGGACTCGGCACCATGAGCGAGGCAACCGGCAGCTACGCCAACCCGATCATCTACCTCTTCCTGGGCGGCTTCCTGCTCGGCATTGCGATGCAGCGCTGGAACCTTCATCGCCGACTGGCACTGCACGTGCTGAAGCTGGTGGGCCATCAGCCCCGTCGTCAGATCGGCGGTTTCATGATTGCCACCGGCTTCCTGAGCATGTGGGTCTCCAACACCGCCACCACCATCATGATGCTGCCTATCGGCATGTCGGTGATCAGCCTGCTCGGCGATAGCGACCCCGACGAGATCAAGCGCTATGCCACGGCCCTGCTGCTGGCCATCGCCTACTCCGCCAGCATCGGCGGTGTCGCGACCCTGATCGGCACTCCACCCAACGCCCTGTTGGCCGGCTATCTGGCCGAGGATCGAGGCATCGACATCGGCTTCGCCCAGTGGATGATGATCGGCCTGCCCATCAGCATCGCCA
>PWIZ01000084.1 GCA_003560175.1 Halomonas sp.
ACATCGAGGACCAGGTCGCCCAGAAGCGCTGCGGCCACCGTCCCAACAAGGCCATCGTCTCCCAGCAGGAGATGGCTGACCGCGTCAAGGCCGCCGCCGACGCGCGCATCGATCCTGACTTATACCTGATCGCCCGCACCGACGCCTTCCAGAAGGATGGGCTGGACGCGGCCATCGAGCGTGCCCAGGCCTGCATCGAGGCCGGCGCCGACGCCATCTTCGCCGAGGCGGTTCATACCCTGGATGACTACAAGGCCTTCTGCGAGCGAGTCGATGCCCCGATTCTGGCCAACATCACCGAGTTCGGCGCCACGCCGTTGTTCAGTCAGCAGGAGCTGGGCGAGGTGGGCTGCCGCATGGTGCTCTATCCGCTGTCCGCCTTCCGTGCCATGAACGCCGCGGCCCTCAAGGTCTACCAGAGCATCCATGCCACCGGCCACCAGCGCGACGTGGTCGAACTCATGCAGACCCGGGATGAACTGTACGATTTCCTGAACTACCACAGCTTCGAGCAGAAGCTCGACGCGCTGTTTGTCGAGAAGGGCAGTGACGCCTGAGGCGCGCTTCCGCGAAAGCAATACCTTCAAGAGGAGAAAAACGCATGGCTGATAAACCTGTTGGTGGCGCTGGCCTGCGCGGCCAGAGCGCCGGTACTACCGCCCTGTGCACCGTTGGCAAGAGCGGTGCCGGCCTGACCTACCGCGGCTTCGACATCGCGGAGCTGGCCGAGAAGGCGAAGTTCGAGGAGGTCGCCTACCTGCTGCTCAAGGGCAAGCTGCCCAACCAGGCCGAGCTCGACGCCTATATCACCAAGCTCAAGGGCCTGCGCGGCCTGCCCGAGGCGCTCAAGACCGTGCTCGAGCAGATTCCCGCCGACGCTCATCCCATGGACGTGATGCGCACCGGCGCCTCCATGCTGGGCAATCTGGAGACCGAGCAGAGCTTCGACGAGCAGCAAGACGCCTCCGACCGCCTGCTGGCCGTGCTGCCTTCGATCATCTGCTACTGGTACCGTTTCAGCCACGACGGCGCGCGAATCGAGACCGAGACCGACGACGACTCCGTGGGTGGCCACTTCCTGCACATGCTGCGCGGTGAGCCGGCCTCCGAACTGCACGCCCGCGTCATGAACGTCTCGCTGATTCTCTACGCCGAGCACGAGTTCAACGCCTCGACCTTCACCGCCCGCGTCTGTGCCTCCACGCTTTCCGACATGCACTCCTGCGTGACCGGTGCCATCGGCTCCCTGCGCGGCCCGCTGCATGGCGGCGCCAACGAGGCGGCCATGGCGATGATCGAGAACTGGACCTCCGCGGACGAGGCCGAGCGCGAGATCATGGGCATGCTCGAGCGCAAGGACAAGATCATGGGCTTCGGCCACGCGATCTATCGCGAGTCCGATCCGCGCAACGCTATCATCAAGGAGTGGTCGAAGAAGCTGTCCGATGACGTGGGCGATACGGTTCTCTACCCGGTCTCCGAACGCGTCGAGGCGGTCATGTGGCGCGAGAAGAAGCTGTTCTGCAACGCCGACTTCTTCCATGCCAGCGCCTACCACTTCATGGACATTCCCACCAAGCTGTTCACGCCGATCTTCGTCTGCTCTCGCCTGACCGGCTGGGCGGCCCATGTCTTCGAGCAGCGCGCCAATAACCGCATCATTCGCCCGAGTGCCGACTATGTGGGCCCGGAGCACAGCGAGTGGGTGCCCATCGAGCAGCGTGACTGATCGATTGTCACTCCCGGGATGGCCCTGCGGGGCCGTCCTCCCTCGCTTCTTGTCCCACCATGCTCTTGCCTCTTTTCTCAACTACCACGCGAAGACTTCGACGCCATGAATACCGATTACCGTAAACCGCTTCCCGGCACCGAGCTGGACTACTTCGACGTGCGTGCGGCCGTCGAAGAGATCCAGCCCGGTGCCTATGACACTCTTCCCTACACCTCCCGGGTGCTCGCCGAGCAGCTGGTGCGTCGCTGTGAACCCGAACAGCTCACCGACGCGCTCAAGCAGCTGATCGAGCGCCGCCGCGATCTGGACTTTCCCTGGTATCCGGCCCGGGTGGTGTGCCACGACATCCTCGGTCAGACGGCACTGGTCGACCTGGCCGGTCTGCGTGACGCCATCGCCGAGCAGGGCGGTGACCCCGCCAAGGTCAACCCGGTGGTGCCGACCCAGCTGATCGTCGATCACTCCCTGGCCGTGGAGCACGCCGGCTTCGACCCGGACGCCTTCGACAAGAACCGTGCCATCGAGGATCGCCGCAACGAGGATCGCTTCCACTTCATCGAGTGGACCAAGACCGCCTTCGAGAACGTCGACGTGATTCCCGCCGGCAACGGCATCATGCACCAGATCAACCTGGAGAAGATGTCGCCGGTGGTGCAGGCTCGCGACGGCGTGGCCTATCCCGATACCTGCGTAGGCACCGACAGCCATACCCCGCACATCGACTGCCTGGGCGTGATCGCCATCGGGGTGGGCGGCCTCGAGGCCGAGACCGTGATGCTGGGTCGCCCCTCCATGATGCGCCTGCCCGATATCGTCGGCGTGGAGCTGACCGGCAAGCCCAAGCCGGGCATCACCGCCACCGATATCG
>PWIZ01000054.1 GCA_003560175.1 Halomonas sp.
CATCGGCCAGGGCCTCGATCACCGCGTCGTCGAGCTCGCCGGCGGGCAGGTCGAGCAGGCGCACCGGGTAGCCGGTGGACTCGTTGGCCAGGGAGCGGCCGAAGCCCCAGAGGGCGGCGTCCATTGCAGGGGCGTCGCTGTCGCCGCCCGGGCGCCTGTCGGCGCCATTCGCGCAGCGGAGCTGCGCTCCCACAGGGGTGGCATTTTTCACAGGAGAGGTAGCAGCAACAGCGGAGGCGACTGACCACATGGCGGCGACGCCGCGGGTGATCAGCCACAGACTGGCGTCGCTGCCCAGCGGTTCCAGTTCCCGGGCCAGATCCATGGCCTGGGGGCAGCGGTCATCCCCCTGGCGCAGGTCGACGATCATGGGAGAGATAGTCGGGGACAGGCCCTCGTTCTCCCCGGCGCTTTCTCCCGCCATGGCCTGATAGCCGCGGCGATTCAACGTCTCGGCCAGGCGCTCGGCCAGGGGCCGGCTGGCGTCGTCGGCGAGGAGGTGAATGGGGGACAGACCCTCATTGCTCTTCTCATCGCCCTTCTTATCGCCCTGGGAAATGGGAAGAGAGGTCTGTTCACAACTGGCATGTCCCCAACTGGCGTGCATCACGTAAAGGCCGCGGTCGTCGCCTTCCAGGGGGAGCAGGCCAATGTCGTCGGCGCCGAGGGCTTCGAGTTCGGACTGGACCTCTTCCGGAGTGATAGCGAACAGCGGCGCGCCGTCGTCGCTCAGGCCCGGGGTGGCGAGCAGGCCGTCGAGCCAGCCGCTGGGTCGCGTACCGACCAGCAGCAGCTGCGCGCCGGGTGCGAGGCGTTCGGGCAGTGAGCGCAGCAGGCGGCGGGTGCGTTCGCGATGGCCGACCTCGAGGCTGATCAGCGCCAACTGGGCGGGCGGCAGCGGGGCATCGCCGGCGTCCAGCGCCTCACAGGCGATCAGCGGGAAGCGTTCCTGCAGCTGCTCGGCGTGATGCCTGGCCGCCTCACCCACGGTGAGCAGGCCGAGATCGCAGCGGTCGGCGTCGAGCAGCTCACACAGCCGCTCGGCCAGCGCCGGCGCGGCGGGGCCGGCTTCCAGCAGGCGAAGACGCTGGCCTGCCGGCAGGGCCCGGATGATCTGGGGCAGCGCCTCGCGCAGCACCTCTGCGATGGCCTGCCAGCCGGCGGCGCCGGGCAGTTGACGGCACAGGGCGGCCAGCGCATCGGCGGAAAGCCCCAGTGTCTCGGCGCTTTCGCTGCCATCGAGCAATGCGGGGAGGTGCAGCCCGAAGCGGCCCAGGCGCTGTACCGGGGCGAAGTGGTCGGGATAGTCGCGCACCAGCAGCTGCCAGATGGTCGCCGCGGGGACCTCTTCGTCCGAGACGTCGAGCTGCCAGCCCTGCTCGCCGGCCTCGAGCCGGCCGGCGCCCTGCAGCTGATGGATCAGCTGGTCGAGCAGGCGCTGGGCGCCCAGGTGCCGGCGGGTCAGTTCGCGATAGCGAGCGTGGCTCAGCCGTGTTCCGCCGGCGAGGTGCTGAACGGTCTCTGCCGCGAAGGCGTCGGCCAGGCTGTCGAGCAGCGGGTCGACCTCGCCGGCGAAGCGTCCGCCGGTATGGTGCCGGTAGGCGCCGGTCAGTTGCGGCACGGCGGCGTACAGCGGTGCCAGGTCGAGGGGTGCGGCGCTGCGCTGGCGCGGTGCCGGAGTGAGCTGGACATCCAGATAGCTGAAGCGCTGATGATGCTGGCGCTTGAGGCGAATGGCGCGGAAGCGGGTCTCGCTGAGCACCGCCACGGCGCGGCCCTGGGCGTCGAACAGCTCGAAGTCGGCGGTAAAGGAGTGGGGCGCGCGCTTGAGTACCCTGGCATGGGCCAGCGCCGGCACGCCGCCGTCGGCCAGCAGCTGGATCCGGCCAACGCGCACCGGTACGAAGGCCAGGCCGCTCTCTTCCTGCCCCAGCGCGGCGGCCTCGCGGGCCAGCAGCGGAATGAACAGCTGAAAGGCGCTGTCGAGAATGCCGGGGTGCAGGTGCAGGCTATCGCGGGTCTGCTCGATGACCTCGGGCAGGACGATCTCGCCGATCACGCTGTCGTGCTCCACCCAGGCGCGGGCGATGGCCTGGAAGGCGGGACCGTAGTGCAGGCCGAGGCGCTCGGCCAGGGCCAGGTGTTCACTGAGCTCGATGTCCGGAGCGCGCCGGGGCAGGGCGGGAGCCTCGCGCTGCAGCAGGAAGCCGCGGCTCTGCTGCATGACCCGGGCCACGGCATTGAGCTGCCACTCGCCCTCGGCCAGCGGCTCTCGGGAGCGGATCTCGATGCGGCCGTCCTCGGGGGCGAGATGCAGGCGCAGGCGGCGGCCGTGCTGGCTGTCCAGCAGCAGCGGCGCGCGGATCTCCAGCTCCTCGACGTCGACCACCCGGGCATCGTGGGCGTGTCGGCCGGCGGCCAGCGCCAGCTCGATGAAGCCGGCGCCGGGGAAGACCGCGGCGTCGCCGACCACGTGGTCGGCCAGCCAGGGCAGGCGCCCGGTGTCGAGCTGGCTCTCCCAGCTGTTGGGCTGCTGTGCCAGGCGATAGCCCAGCAGCGGGTGTTCGTAGTAGCGGTTGAGCAGGCCCTGG
>PWIZ01000093.1 GCA_003560175.1 Halomonas sp.
ATTTTTGAATTACTTTCAATAAGTAATTTAATTCCGTCTATTATAAACGCAATTAAGCCTACTGATAATATGATATCTAATATAAAATGGGAGGTCATTGTTATCTTTATTTATTAAATTTTAAAAAAAATTTAAAAAACGGGTTCAATTTGAACCCGTTTTAAAGTATCAAATTAATTATGGTTTAATCCAACACAATAACATCTAAATGAACAGCATAATAATGACCTGAAGTAGTCCAAGAAATACCCGGTATTACAAGTTGATTTCCCTTGTAGGTGGTGAATTGACCTGGAGCAGGTCTTGATTCAGGTATTTCCTGATATAAATACCTTTGAACTTTAACTGTTTCATGTCCATCTTGTAGAATCATATTCTGTCCTAAATCAATAATCATATCAAACTGTTCACCAACTTGTTCAATTCTTACTGATGCGCCTTCAATCAAATTTTGTCCAGCATAAATTGGCATTGGTGTTCCACCATATGTTGTTAATGCATCTTCTGCTTTAAAATAAAACCACCAAGAAGCACCACCACCAAGTGTATTACCACCCCAAGCAGTTTCGTCACTACCTATAAGATTTGGTGGATTACCGTTTGAAGGTGGGTATGTGGTTTCTGGATTTGAACCATATACACAATATCCGATATAAAAATCAATTACACCAAACTCGTTTGTTTCTGGTGGATTTTCACTATCAAATTCCCATGTGTCAAAATGAATATAATCCCATATACCACCATTGTCATCTTCAATTAAATCCCAACCCCAAAGTTCGAATCTAAAGTCAATAACACCACTTGAATGTGTAAAATATTCGGCAATTACAGGACTATTAGGAATAAACTCACCATTTTCATCAAGATTAGAAAACACCTTCAAATCTTCCCATCCATCACCATTACCCCAATCAACAAATGTTCTTATTTCAAATATTGCAGGAGCATCAATTGGATAGTTGTCGTGTAATGGGTCAAAATGATAATCATAACCAGAACCAGTATAATTTACATCTGGGTCAATACATAAGTCACCAAAGAAAGGAATCTCATGAACTTCAACCTGTCCAATGTTTAACCAATTAAAACCAAAGTTTTCATATTGTGCTTCATTATAACACAGTACTTCAACAGACACTTCTGTTTTATCAAACGCTAGTGTTTCAAATTCAAAGGGTACTGGTTTATCAACATAAATAGCAAATTCTGAACCTTCTGCTGGTGTTGCAGAAATAATGTCATCACCATTTATTAACATAAATGATTCAACCTCATACACTCCTTTTTCAAATTTAATGACTTCAGTATACATCTTATCTCCAATAATTATGAGTTCAGGTGTATAAGTTTGCCCATTAATAACAATTTGTGCGTGGGTTGCAATAGTTTGGTCACATTCGATATCAAATCCATCAACATCACCTGTTTTTAATTCAAATGGATTAATAATACCAAATTCAACCTCTACTTTAGTATCTCCTTGTGTTGCAGGTTTTTCATTCCAGTCTTTTTCACATCCAACGAAAAATAGACCAACGAAAAATAAAACCAGAACACTTAAAATTTTAAAATTTTTCATAATATTTATTTTTTGTTTTTAAAAAAGTGAAATTGGAAGGCCACAAAAATGACCTTCCAATTTAAATTAATTTTACCAATCTAAAGGCAATTGTGGTGGTGTACCATCATACCAGCAACCACCAATAACAAAGTCAACCACACCATCTGTTTCTGGAACAAGTGGGTCGTCACTATTAAATGTATAATCCCAAACATTTACAAGTTCTCCATTAAAATTGTAAACATAAAGTTCAAACTTAAATTCTAAATCTAAATTTGAATGTGTGAACCACTCAACTCTAACAGGTTTATCTGAATATGTATGTGGAGGGGTATAATTAGTAAATGTTTTTAAATCTTTCCATTCACCATCGGGAAGAATTTTCACTGATGTTCTAACTTCAAACAGTGCAGGTACATCAATAGGGTAATCTTCAATATCAAAAAGATCAAAATAAGGAACATCAAACGCTTCTTCTTGATGACATATGTCACCAAAGAAAGGAATTTCAGAAACTTCAATTTGACCGATGTTAAACCAGTTAAAACCAAAATCATCAAAATGTGCGGTGTTAAAACACAATACCTCAACATCTACTTCAGTTTTATCAAATACTGATGTTTCAAAAGTAAATGGAACTGTTTGTTCAACATAAATAGCAAATTCTGAACCTTCTGCTGGTGTTGCAGAAATAATGGTTTCCCCATCTGCTGCCAATAATTCAAATGATGTTACTTCATGATTACCTGAAGCAAGTTTTAAGACTTGCGTGTAGAGATTACCGTCATCATGCCAAATTAATTCTGGCATGTAGGTTTCATCATCAATAGTAATACGTGCATATTCAGGAAGTTCATCAATACACTCAATATCAAAGTCATCAGATTTTGCTTGATATTCTAGTGGGTTAGTAATACCGAAGGTTACTTCGGCTTGGAAGTTTTGGTCGTCAGAAGACCAGTCGTCTTTTTCACAACTAACTGTGAAAATTGCAAACATTGGGATAAGAAGTCCCAACATCAAAA
>PWIZ01000393.1 GCA_003560175.1 Halomonas sp.
CAGCATGATCAGGATCACCCCCAGGGCCGCGGCCTTGGTAGTGGCATGCATGCGGGTCAGCAGATCCGGCAGGCGCAGGATGCCCAACGAGGCCAGCAGCATCAGCAGTGCACCGGAAATAATAAAGGTGCCCTTGATGAACTCAATCATCGCGCGGCCCTCCCCGTTCCAGGAAGCGGGCGAAGCCGATGGCGGCCAGGAAGCCCATCAGGGCGATGACGATGGCGGCATCGATAAAGCTCGAGACGTCAGACTTGATGGCGTAGACGCCCACCAAGCCCACGATGATGCTGGCAAACAGCTCGAGGGCCACCACTCGGTCGGGCAGGCTCGGGCCGCGCACCACGCGCACGAAGCACAGGATCAGCGCCAGGCTCATGATGATCTGGCTGATCAGGATCACGGTATCCATGTCGGCACCTCGCGGCCAGGCTCAGCGAAACAGTTCCAGGGCACGGTATTCCATTTCCTTGAGGTTGCGGCGCAGCTCCTCCTCATCGTCGAGGAACATGGCGTGAATGTAGAGCACCTTGCGGTCGTCGGAAACGTCCAGGCTCAGGGTGCCGGGGGTCAGGGAGATCAGATTGGCCACCATGGTGATCTCCAGCTCGGTACGCGCCTCCAGTGGCATGGCAATCACGCCGGGCTTCATATGCCAGGGTGGGGTCAGGATATCGAAGCCCACCTTGAGGTTGGCCATCAGCAGCTCCTTGATGAAGAAGCCGATGAAACCCAGGATCCTCGGAATACGCGCCGGATAACCCTTGAGGGACTCCACCTGGGGCTCGATCAGCAGCAGGGCGATGTAGCCGAACACCAGCCCCACCATCAGGTTGAGTCCGGTGAAGTCCCCGCTCAGCACCACCCAGGCCAGGGCCAGCAGCAGGTTCCAGATGGCTCCGGTCATGGGCTCACCTCCTCGGGTGCCGGCGTCTCGATCAGGGCCTCGATGACATCCACGTTATCGCCGAGCACGGCGTCGATATAGCCCTGCGGGTTCAACAGCTGCTCGCCGATGGTATTCATCAAGCCCATCATCGGCTCGGCGAAGACGCCGATCAGCAGCGACATCGCGGCTAACACCCCCACCGGCAGGGTCATCAGCCACAGGTTGGGCTTGACCATGCGACCGTCGTCCCCTACCGCGGTCTCGCACTCGGGCACCAGATTATCCTCGGGCAGCGACTTCCAGAACACCTCGTTCCAGATCTTGACCATGGAGTAGAGGGTCATGAAGCCAACCGCCAGGGCAATGCCGGTGACCACGTAGGCCTCTGCCTCGATGCCCGCGCGCACGATCACGAACTTGGCAAAGAAGCCAGACAGCGGCGGGATCCCGGCCAGAGAGAAGGCGGAGAGGAAGAAGGCCACGGCCAGCCAGGGGCGCTCCTTGTAGAGACCGCCCATCTTCTTGAGCTGATAGGTGCCCTGCAGACGCCGGGTGATGCCGCTGATCAGGAACAGGTTGGTCTTGACCACGATGTTGTGCATGATCGCGAAAACGCCACCGGCGATGGCCAGGGGCGTGTAGAGCGCCAGCCCCAGGATCATGTAGCCGATCTGACTGACGATATGGAACGACAGGATGCGGCGAAACTCGTACTGGGCCGCCGCGCCCAGCACCCCGGTCACCATGGTCAGGGCGGCCCCCCAGATCAGCAGATCCTGGGTGTAGTCCATGGTCTCGTCGAACATCAGGGTGAAAACCCGGAACAGCGAATAGACCCCCACCTTGGTGAGCAGGCCGGCGAACAGCGCCGACACCGCTACCGGCGGCGTGTGGTAAGAGGCCGGCAGCCAGAAGAACAGCGGAAAGGCCGCCGCCTTGATGCCGAAGGCCACCATGAACATCACCGCCAGCACCTCCACCATGCCCTGATGCTCCGCCTCGTGGAGGCGCAGGGCGATGTCCGCCATGTTGAGGGTGCCCACCATACCGTAGAGCAGGCCGATGGCGGTGAGGAAGATCACCGAGGCCAGCAGGTTGAGGGTCACATACTTGATCGCCCCCTCCATCTGGGCCTTCTCGCCGCCGAGGATCAGCAGCGCGAAGCTGGCCACCAGCATCACCTCGAACCAGACGTAGAGGTTGAAGATGTCACCGGTGAGGAAGGCCCCGGCCACCCCTGCCAGCAGCAGGTGCATCAGCGGGTAATAACCGAACTTCTCGTGGTCCGGCCCGGTGGAGGCCAGCGAATAGACGGCGATGACCATGCCGATCAGGGCGGTCATCACGATCATCACCGCGCTCAGCATGTCGGCCACCAGGGTGATGCCGTAGGGGGCCTCCCAGCCACCCATCTGGATGGTCACATAGCCATCCTGATACACCGAGGTGAACAGCCACAGCGACACCACCAGCAGCGCAATGTTGCCGGCCACGGCGGTGAAGCGTTGCATGGGCCGCGAGCGCCAGAAGAGCAGCGAGATAGCGCCCGACAGCAGCGGCAGGAGGACGGGAAGTGCAACTTCAGGCCTCACGTGTCGGTATCCTTCATCTTGTCCAGGTCATCGGCCTTGACGATCTCGTAGGCCCGGCGAATCAACACCACGGCGAAGGCCAGCACGCCGAAGGCGATCACGATGGC